>JBHORK010000023.1:0-33820 GCA_042565725.1 Verrucomicrobiota bacterium | reverse complement strand
AACCGAATGGTACATGGCCAACGGCGTAAATGCGCAGGCTACGTTAACGACAATCGACAGCACAGTCAAAATGACCACTGACGGCGACAACGGTTTAAGGATGGGACCAATATCCGGGAATAGCAGAGCGGATATTATTCAGACAGGCGGCTCACTGGGTATTTCCAACACTATGTATATAGCTTTTGCCTCGTCATCGACGGGAACGGTAACAATCAGTGACGGCGGCTTGTTTACAATCAAGTCGGGCGATTCTCTGAGTATTGGCCGACTAGGCAACGGCACGTTTTCATTAAACAGCAGTACCGGCTCGGTTGGCAGCTCTACATACATCTCCGACGGTGCAAGCTTCGGCAATTTTTATATGACAAACAGTATGTATACTTGCGGCAGCATGTACATGGGCGATGCTGATTCTGCAACAGCTACAACGACTATCAGCAACAGCACGCTCACTGCCAATGGAACCGAATGGTACATGGCCAACGGCGTAAATGCGCAGGCTACGTTAACGACAATCAACAGCACAGTCAAAATGACAAGCACTGCCAATAACGGAATGTATATGGGCAACACTGCAGGCGCTAAAGCCGATATTATTCAATCAGGCGGTTCGTTCGGTTGTTCCAACCGTATGTATATAGCTAATATCGTCTCATCAACGGGAACGGTAACAGTCAGTGACGGTGGTACTTTCACTGTCAGATCTGCCGAAAATTTTTTAGTCGCCAACAGAGGAAACGGCACATTAACACTAAACAACAGTACGGGCACGGTTGGCTTGACTTACATAGGCTATGGCGCCTCATCAGAGGGTAAGATAACGATCAGCAACAGCAGTCTTTCTGTCAGTACAGATATAAGAATGCCGAACAACGAAACCGGCAACGGCACCTTCGAGGTGCTGGGACCAAACTCTACAATTACTGTCGGCGATCAGCTTGATTGCGATATCGGCGGTACGGGTACGGCTACTATCCGGTTCATTCTTGCCGGCGAGAATGGCGGTGTTTCACCTATACAATGCGGCGGTCGCGTTGATTTAGATAAAGCCAATGTTACCGTGGAGTATGATATTACGAATAGTTTTACCGGTAGCAGCGGAGCGACTTTTGATCTTATAACAACGCCCAATGCTACTTTCGCTACAAACGGTATGACATTTACGAACAGAACCAGTCCTTACGTTAGTTTCTCTCAATCGCTGGTGTCGGAGAATGGAACCAATATTCTACGTATTACATTGCTTGAAAATTACGGTCTCAGACAAGAGTGGCCCGCAGGTGAATGGACGCTTTGGGGTATTCCTCCGTATGTCTATTCAGATTCAACCAATGACACGTTGAACGGCGATGCAGGTGACAATTTTAAGACGGGACTGGTTGATGGCGACAAACTTAGAGTTTTTAATACTAACAACTGGAACGTGTATTTGCTCAATGCAGGGGTCTGGCAGAAGGAGTCCGGCATGGAAATAACCAATCTTCATTTTACTTCCACCATGGGGGTATGGCGTGAACGGCAACCTGGAGTGGATACTAACATAACTTATATGAATACAGCGAGATCTACGCCATCTGATGCGACTTTGTATGGAACAAATCATGCGCTCATGAAAGGCTGGAATCTGCTCGCGTGGCCGTACCTGGAAACTCGCGCGGTTAATAGCGCCAAGGGCTGGGGTTTCGATAATGCTTCTAGCTTGGACAGGATTATTATATACGAAAATGATAACAACCGGTACGTGGAGTTGTATTACAATTCAGGCTGGAAATATCAGGGCAGTGCCGCTACCTATACCATGCAGCCCAATCAGGCATTCTGGTATTATCGGAACGCGAACGGAACGACCACATGGCCGGTTTCAGGTGTTGAGTGACGAGAGGGATGAGGGCGGAAAAGAAAAGAGAAGAGTTTAACCGCGAAACATCCCCCTTTGCCGAAGGCTTCGGCGGGACAGGCGCGAAATAACGCGAAAAAAGAGTAAGTAGAGAAGAAGATTTTATGAGAGAGCAAGGCATATATAAGGGAGCAGGGATCGTTAGAATGGTATGCGCATTTTGCGCTGTCGTTCTAGCTGCTCATATGCTTTATGGCGCGGATGAGGGTGCCGAAGCCGTAGCCTGGAACGAGGCGGATCAGAACGGCGGAGTAAGTTTTTCTTCCGATCCTGACGGGCTCACCACGGTATCTTTTGCTTTTCAGAGGAAATCCAGCCCGTCAACATATTCGTCCGGAAGTGTTCAAGCCGATATCGACGTTTCCGCCGGAGCTTTTGCAGGTAACTACACTGCTGCGGGTATAGAAGGGTTGACTTTTAGAATAGCGGAAACAGGTGTTCAGGTACCGCGCATAATGATAATACTGCGTGGCACCAGCGGCAGGATATGGCGTAACGAAAACATAGAGGTTTCCGAATCAGACGGAGAATGGACTGTAAATATTGTCGGGTTCAAGCTCAGCGACGGCTGGACAAGGGATGGGCCCGGCGACAAGGCTGCTATGTGGAGCACAGATCTTGCAAGTGTTGAGATGATAGGTGTCAGGGTGGCGCAGACCGGCTTTGAAGCGCAAAGCTACAGTATTGATGATTTTATTTTATTGGGCCTTGATTTTGACGCAAGACAGGCAATACTCAGCCTTATGGAATCCACTTTCGGTGTTCAGACTCCCGGGGAATTAACTGCAGAGCAGAGCGCGCAGGATTCAGATGGAGACGGCGCAACCGACGTGCATGAGATATATACGGGGACAAATCCCAATGATCCGGATTCCGTATTTGAACTGGACACGGAAGAGGTTGAAGAAGACTCTTTCAGTATCATATGGCCCTGTACCAAGGGTCTGAAATATACGGTGCTCAGATGCACTAATCTGGTTAATTCAAGCTTTACTCCCATAGTTACGGGGCTGGAGGCCCAGACAACGGGTTACATGACATATAAGGATGATACCGTCACCGGCAAAAACGCATGTTTTTACAAGGTAAATAAGGAATGATCTATTAATGGTCAATGGTTAATATGAAGATGATGAGACATACTGTTTTACCTGTTGCGGTTTTATTTTTGTCTGTCGCAATAACACATGCCGCGATAATCAGAAGCGACACATGGGATGCCGATGATGAAGGTTGGACAAGCACTGATTATTTTGGCGACGCGCCATGGGGCACGACGTCATGGAGCGGTAATCTTGGCGGTGAAGAGGCGTTGGAGACTACGCGTTCTTCCGGCGGCGGACTTGAGCGGGATTTTATCTATGCCACCGACAATGTTGCCGGCAATCTGGATTTCGGGAGCGTTGATGGCAGCAGCGTGGAGTCTGTTTCATTTGATTTTTATGCCGATGCCGGCGGAGCCGTTAATTATCCTGCCGGTCTGAGTCTGTTTTTTATGAGCGATGCCGGCGGGAGTGAGACTATATGGTATTATACGTTTGACGTTACTGAGATTACTGCCGGATGGAATGATGAGTATCAGGATTTTGAGTTTGGAGCCAATATGACGTTAGGCGCCGGATGGTGGAGTGAAACTGGTTCAGATTTCGCAGGTGACCTTGCGGATGTGGATGAAATAGGAATACTGCTCGAGTACCAGCCAGGCTACGACAGCCAGGTGTATGGAATCGATAATTTTGCATTAAATGATATCCAGCTATGGTATATTCCGGAGCCGGAAACCTATGTTGTCCTTGCCTTTACGCTGCTGTCACTGGGTTTCATATTCCGGCGCAGGCTGGTTTCAGAATTTGCGTTACAACGTAAATTCCTCTGATATATTACTGCTTTATGAGAACTGTGCATAAAATAGTTCTGTTTGCGGCAGTTATTCTTTTTGTTGTCTGGCTTGCTCTTAACTTCATGAGGATCATTGGCGACCAGAATGGTATTATTCGCTTTGTGCTGGGCTCTCTGTTTTCTGTCCTTATCCTTCTGCGCCGAAAAGAAAGGCATGCACAGGGGCCTTCCTCTCGCTTCCCGTTTATCATTCATCATTCATCATTCATCATTTCTTCTCTCGCCATTGCAGGCACACTTTTCGCGATAACAGGAATCATTCTGCCGGTTCATCAGTTTCATTGGCTTGGATTGATCTTGATACTTTACGCGTGTTTGCGCTGGGCTTTGCCGGAAAAGTTTTCGCGCGATATTTTTCTTGCCGTATTTCTGCTTTACTGGATTCACCCTTTGCCGAGTCAGATATTCGGGAAATTCGAGCTTGCCATGCAATTCTTGTCGGTGAAAGGAGCGGAATGGCTTTTGCATTGCGCCAATGTTCGGGTCTGGGCCGACGGGATGATACTGCGTACCGGTGTTCAGGCTTTTGGTGTGCCGGAAGCATGCAGCGGCATGCGAACCGCCGTAACAGTGCTCCTGTGTGTTCTCGGCGTGGGTGTTTTGTTTCGTCTTAAATGGTATGAAATTATTTCTTTTCTTGTGCTGGGCATTTTCCAGGTTCTGTTCCTGAATATTATTCGTATTTCGTTGATGGTATTCTGGGCGGCCGGTATGCCGGCAGCATGGGCTGAGACCTTCCTGCATGATACGCTTGGCATCTTTCTGTTGATCACAATTTTGCTCGTTCAATTCGAAATTTCCGGCTGGCGATTATGGCGCGTTCGACGTCGGCAGAGGGAGGAAAGACAGAATAAGACGGGCATATCCGCGCCGTTCTGGAACAATGTTCACGCATTGGGTTGGTGTGGTGTGCTTATACTGCTTATTGCCGGGACTATAGCGTTTGCGGCTTATAAGAAGCGGCCCGCGCATCGTGCGGCAATGATCAGCGGTGTTGTTGATAAACTTGCGGAGGATAATCTTAAATCTGCAGAAAAAGCTGTGGCTACGGCGCTTTATTACTCGCCGGACGATGATGCTTTGCATACTAAAAAAGCGCGTATTCTTGTTCTAAGCGAAAAATTCGATGAAGCTGTTCTTGAATTGGACGCATTTCCGGAAATGAGTACATATCAGACCGCCTTGAAAAGTATGTCCCTGATGCGGCTGGGCCGTGAAGAAGAAGCTGTGGCGTTGATTGAAAAGCTGCCGGAAAGTGTTAAAGGTGTTCCCGCGGTTGCAATGGTGAGAGCTGAGTATGCCGCCAGGCAGGACCTGCCGGAGATTGTCAGTAAGAATATTCTTATTGCCGCAAAGGAACATTGGCTGACTCATCGTATTCGCGATTTATTCGCATATCTTGCCCTGCATGAACAGTGGCAAACCATTGTGGACGTTGATAGCAGAATTGTTCCCTATAATAAAATGGCTCATGCTCTGATTGCGGTTCATGCCAATATCAAAGTTGGTAATATATCCGGCGCGGCATCGGTTCTTGGCAAAGTATTGAAGGTATGGCCTAATGAACCCAGGTTCCTCAGCAGTTTGTTTGAGCTTGCAATTGCCCGGCCGGGCGGGGAATGGGAAAAGCTTTTTGCCGATAGCCTGAAAAGAAATCTTCTGAATCTGAACGCCGACAGGCTGGCAACATACATAAACTATTCTTTCAATCTGAACAGGCCGGATCTGGCGTGGCTTGCTTATTTGAGACTTGAGAAGATCGATCCTGAAGATCCCGCGCTGTTTCTGTCGGTTGCGCGTTTTGGGCATAAGTGGTTCACATTCCGGAAGCATCATGTAGGCCTATCCTCAGTCAGTAAACTCATGACTGTAGATATGCGGTCTGCTTATTTTTTAACGAGAACAATGAAGCCGTTCAGATCGTTCTGGGAAAGAGTTCCGCTTGTGGAAGAGTTAAGCATGGAAGATTTTGAAAGTGTTCAGGCAAAATATCTGAAGTTATGCCTTAGTCATCTGCGTAGCCGCAGCCGGGCAGGAACCATCACTCGGCGCATGGAATTGATGTATCCCGCAACTCTTGCCCTGTCCGGTCAGCATGCCGGCGCGCACGCAAAGCTTAATATGATAGCGGAGAAATATCCTGAGAAAAAGAACAGTGTTCTGTTTTGGCACGCGTTCTTTTATGATCAGCAGGCTGAATGGCAAAAATCGTACGAGGCGCTGTTTGACTACAACTCAAAGGTTGATTATCCGGATTTAACCACGGAACTTTTACAGATTAACGCCTGCATGAATCTCAATATGGGGGTCTCCGCCATGGAAACGGTCATGCGGGCCCGCGAAGTGTTTCCTGACGCGTATCAGCTTGATATTGCCGAAGCTGCTATCTGGAGAGCATTTGGATTTAATGAACAGGCGCTGTTTGTTTTGACAAACGATCAGGTTGATCAGAATTCAGGGCCCGCCATACAGATGCTTTACGAAACCGGCCGATACAAGGAGGCAAAAAGAATAAGCAGGGCGCTTAATATTCATATTGTGCAGGATGAAGAGAAAAAGGGCAAACGGGCAATGGTGCCGCCTCCGGCTGAATTTGTGCTCATGAAGCAATGGCTGGCGCCGCTTAACGATGCGCAGATGGATCAGAAATCAAAGAGCAGCAGGCAGGATATGGAACGGTCCATCAGTTCGTTCATCAGGGATTTGAATCGGCTCAAGAGTGATTGGTACGCGCAGCGCGGGCAGGGCAGAATTGCAAATCCCGATCTTTGGCGTGCGATTGGACGGAACAATGAGGAACAGACGGAAGCGCTTTATCACCTGGCCATGTTCTTTGCGCGTCAGCAGAAATATGGGAAAGCAAAAGAAATAATTGAGGAGATTGTTAAGATCAATCCGGCTTCCAGCATGCTCTACCGGGTTCTTGTCGTATTGAGCGATGATAAGCCGGTAGTTGTTGAATACGCGAGAAAAGCCTGCCCGGATGACCCTGATATATGGCTCGCAATGCTTGTTGTTAAGGGTCGGGAAGGAGAAAAAACAGAGCTAAAGATAAGAAATGAAATAAAACAGGCGATTGAGGAAAAGAAATTTTCTGTGGGGACCATGGTGCGGGCTGGAGATTTCCTGTTTAGAAAAGGCTTTGTTGATCTTGCGGCAATGGCCGCAAAAGATGCGGAGGGCCGCTGTCGCGGTTTGTTGTCTGCACATGTATTGGCATTGAGATGCGCTTTACGCAAAAGTGATTCTGACTGGGCGCTGAGGAGCGCTCTGAAGTGTATTGGCCACGCTGATGATCCGTCAGTTTTTCACAGAATTATCGTTGATATAAAATCGGCAATTATGACTTCAGACAGTGATTTGATTTCTTCTCTTGAATATCTTAATGCGCATTTTTCGGATAAACCAATCTGGGCGGAACGATTGGGGCATGCATATTTTGAGAAAGGCGAACCGGGCCGTTCTTTAAGTGTAATCGCATCGGTAATTGACAAGGGTTTTAAAGGCATAAGGGTTCCGTATCTGTTGTTGGCGGCGGAAGCGGCACGTATAGAAGGAAACCATTCCAAGGCTGTCAATATTCTGGAGCTGACGTATGCAATGTATCCCGAGAGAGTCAGCGTGTTGAATAATTTTGTGTATAATCTGGCGCAGGACAGGAAGACGGTTGCACGCGCCAGAAAGCTTTTGCCGACACTGTTAGAACTGGGAAGGGACAAGTCCTTTGCGGTCTTTGATACTGCGGCGGTTGTATGTTTTAACAGCGGCGAAACAGAACAAGCCAAGGTACACATGAAGAAAGCCTTGAAACTGCTTGTTGAGGATGATTATTCAGCCTTGGAGATAAAGCTGAACTGGGCCGGGATGCTTTTTCGGTTGGGCGAATACAGCCAGGCCAAACAGCAGGTGGAATTGATTCTCTCCGATTCTAAATGCTCCGTTTTTGTCGAACAATCCGCCAGGAAACTTTTGAGGGAAATCAAAGAAAATGATGAATGATGAATGATGAGCGGAAGAAAAATAAAGAAGAGAGAGAAGAGTTGTCCGCCCGTCCCCCAAGGCGGACTAGATAACACAGATAGAAGAATGATGAAGAGAGAAGAGAATGATAAACGGAATAAAGACAGCAATATGAAGATAATTCGATGTATAGCGATTTTGATTGTTGCTGTTTTGGTCTGCGGCTGCGTTCAGACGGACCAGACATTGACAATCAAACAGGATGGCGCAGGCAGTTATGAGGTAAATTATATGCTGCCGGAATATTTTATTACTCAAGTGAAAGCAATGTTTGAACTAGAAAAACTCATGGCTGCTGTTTCGGGTGAAACCAACATTAAAATCCCGGAAGACGATTATGTGCTGACGTTTCTGGACCCGACTGAAGAACGGATAAGACAGTATTTTTTAAAATACCAAAAGCGCGGGATTATTCTGGAATCTGTAAAAATAAAAGCGTGGGGGCTTCTACGGAACGTGCGGCTGAAAGTTCGGTTCAATAATCTTAAGGCTGTAGCCAAAACGGATTTATTCGCGGATTATGGATTTTCTCTTTTAAAACAGCGTAATGGTAATTATATACTGTCATTCGAAGCTCAAGATCAAATCGACGAAACAGCCGAAAGCGTTTTCAGCCCGGAAAGCGGTGAAAAATCGTTGGAGTTTTTAAATGGTTTCAAGTTTGTTCTGAGAGTTAACGTGCCTGGCATGGTTCTGCAAACCACTGCGAAGAAAAGAACGGCATATAAGGCAATGTGGAGTTATGACTTTGACGAGAACAGAAATGCGTTCTCAAAATTTCGGAATGAAAAGAGAATAATTATCTTCGACGGAAAGAATCTTGATCTGCCGGAAATACACCGCTGAAAGATTGACGCGGTGATGCGGTGAAACGGTGAAGTTTCCCCCTCTGTTCGTGCAATAAGCGGGCTAGATGCGGCGCAGTAAAATACTGCCAATCAGGCACAACATAGCCAGGATGATTGTATGATTTCTTGCCATGCGTGATGATTTCGCAGGTATCATATCATCATATAGCTTTTTCGTTTTATCAAGAACGGGCAGTTGCGAGAACTCATTATCCTGTTTTGCGTTAAGACGATATTCTTCGGGATAATTTTTGTGAGTGTGCAGGATTTTGAGCTTATCGTTTTCTTCGTCATAAAAGGACAGTGTATGGCTTTTCCCTGTGGGTTTGGCAATATGAGTTTCGTAAAGGCCGTAACCGGTTTCGTCAACGGGAACAGTTATATGTTTGCCGGTTTCATCGAGCAGTTTAGCGCTCCATTTGATTTGTGGTTTCGGGATGCCCTGTTCATCGCGGCAGTAAACCCGGATACGGGTCAAGCGTCCGCTGTTTTCACGTACCAGCCTGATGCCCTGTGCGTCCTCTTTTCTTATTGTTGAACGCAGGATCTGCGCCCAGAATTTGCCGAAGTTGCGCCAGGCAACCCATTCGCCGGCCCATTTTTCCGAAACATCGGATGTGAATGCCGCGGATTTTCCGAGGCCATACCGGCCTGTGGCCAGTAATGGATCGCCTGCTTCTGTCAGAAGGGCGATTTTTGCTGTAGGTTTCATGCGGGTCATGACGTAGCCGAGCAGATAAGGTGCGTTATCGAGTTCTATTCCTTCAAGGAAGTCTTCTCCGCCGGCCGGGATTGGAGAAAAGGGTTCTTCCTTGATAGCGGAACGCGATGCTTCAATGGTTTCTTTTGTAAATATCCGGGGAATAGTATCTGCATTGACGGTTTCATAATAACGGCCACGTCCCAATTCTGCTATTCTGTGCATCAAAGCTCTGTCGGCTCCTGCCCCGAGCGCGATAGTTGATATTGTAGATCCTTCGCTTGCCATTTCTGCGGCAAGTCCCTCAAAATCGCCGGGCTGACTCTGTCCGTCACTCAGCGCTATCATATGTTTGATTTTTGCTGAAGCAGTAAAAAGCATTTCTTGGCCGCGCGCCATGGCTGGGTACATGCTGGTTCCGCCGCCCGCCGACAAAGTGTCTATTGCCGCACATACGGCATTAGCGCCGGAGGCGGAAACAATTTCTGATATTACATACGGAGACCCATCGAACGCAACGACTCCTATCATGTCGCGCGGGCTGAGAAGCTCAACTGCGGATTTGGCCGCTTCTTTGGCCAATGCGATGGGCATACCGGACATGCTTCCGGATTTATCAATAACCAGAACCATGGCCAGAGAGGGTTTTTCTTTTTCCTTTTCGTATCGGGAAACCAGTGGAAGCACTTCTTCGACGGATGTTTTAAAGTATCCGCCAAGTCCAAAGCTATTTTCAGAGCCGAGCATTAATAACCCACCGCCGTAATCCGACACATAACGTTTTATATTGAGCATTTGGCTGGTTGTAAGGCTTGTGGCCGGAACATTCGCGAGAATAATGGCGTCGAATTGCAGAAGGCCGCCAATTGTTTCCGGCAAACCATGTTCTCCCCGCACGTCGATATCTATTCCCTGTTCCCGTATAGCTTTGGCAAAAAGACGCAATTCGCGCGGCTTGGAATGTATTGCCAGGATTCTGGCTTTACCTTTGACTTCAATGGTGCAGGAAGCATGGTTATTCACAAGAAAATGGTCGTACTCAGGCACGAGTTCCACTGACCATACGGCACTTCCGGCAGTGTTCATTATCACTTCGCATACGACACGATTATCTGCGTCTTTCTTCAGTTCCACCGGTATTTCTTTTTCAACTATACCGCGATGAAGAAAACGTGCTGTGCCGTTCATGTCACGGTTTGCCGAAAATAAAGCCGTGAGCCTGACGCGTTCTCCCTGGTAAGCCGAATGTGAATTAGGCTCAAGAGATATAACGGATGCTTCCGGTTTTTGAATTCCTTTAAGATTATGGACCTGCACGTCAACATTTTCTCTTTTCAATGTATGAATTGCCTTTGTCATCTCGCCGCCTGTGTTTCTTCCGTCGGAAAGAAGTATGATGCGTTTTGCCTTGCCGAACGGAAAGTGTAATCTTGCGCCCAGCAATGAAGAGGATATTTGTGTTTGTTTTCTGAATACGTCATCCGAGACGCCGTTCGTCCATTGGCCAAGCTGTTGTTGAATTTTGTCTTTATCCATTTGCCTGATGCCGTCGGCAAATACGATTGTGGAATAGGAATCCCGTTTCCTGATGTTATCAATTTTGTTCCCGATAATTTCAAAGGTCTGATGTGCATCTTTAAGATCAACTGATTCGGAAATGTCCAGAAGGCAAATGACGTGAACCGCGTCATTCATAAGCGACAGGACAGGAGAACATACGGCGAGTATCAAAAGTATAATCCCTGTACAGCGAAGAATAAACGAAGCGGTTTTAAGCACGCGCCTGCGTTCGACAAGGCTTTTGAAAAAGAACATCAGCAGAGGTAAAAGAATGACAAGCCAGATCAAAGGTTTGAATGTTATGAAATTCATCCTACTTTTCTCCTGTGATACAACATGCTTTCAACCGCGACGGTCAAAAGGGCGGCAACTGTAAAAAACATGCTCAATGGCCAGCCGCGTTCAATCGGGTCATGTGTGTCGGGTATTTTACTGTTATCCAGGAGGCTTTCCGCGCGGCCGGGAAGACTGCATGCCAGCAGGTTGGTGCTGTTGCCGCCCTTGACGGCATGAAAACCAAGTTGATCAAGCGACAGTTTGAAAGGGGCCTGTTTCTGTGTGATTGAGCCGTCAGGCGATGTTATAATGAATTGTGTGCCTGCCGGTTCGTTTTCAAATGGGACATATGTTCCGGGCGAATACCGGACATGATTGTCCATGGTGCGCCCGGTGAGATCGCGTGCCATTGAGTAAACAGTAACCGGGAAATAAGCACTAAGAAAGAAATCTGACTCTATGGGGTCCATGTTTATGACATAGGCGGTATTGGTGTCGGTATTAACTCTATAGATCAGAGGAGTTCCATCCATGCTTTCAACCAGCACAAGCGCGTTTTCGGGGGTGGTAATGTCAACGGCCCCAAGGAAAGATACATCTTCCATATTGTTAAATCGAAGAACAGGATGATCACGCAGTTTTACTTGGGCTATGGGTGATTCCAGTTTACTGCCTGTTGAAGTCCAGAACGGCGATTTGCCCGACGGATGAAAAATTATCTGTAATCTCGAATCGTTCTTTTGGGCTGGGGTTCCGCATGAAAGGATTATTTCAGGGTTCTTCTGATCAAGTCGTAGTCCCACAGCGTCTCTGCGAAAAGATTCTACGCACTTGGCGAGGAAAAGAGCTTCTTTTCCGGCTTGCACTCCTACACTGATGGGGCGATGTGGCGGCACTATGGCATATGCTTCGTTGTCCAGGGCAAGGGCATCATCGATTTCAATTCTTAAAATCCATTTACCTGCGGCGACATTATCAATTGTATAGATTTCCGGTGGATTTGTGCCAGGCTGAACAATGAGTGGATACACACGAATGATGTTATCCGGATTGTCCTTACACAGAAAAACGTCTATTGGCCGAGATGATTCAAATGAAGAACTGCAGCGGAAGAAAAGACCGAGCCGGTCTTTTTTGCCGGGCAGTCTTGCAAGGTCGAATCCTGTCAGCCCGATATTGTCGACAGGCTTACCGACTTTAAAGATTTCAATTTTCTGTATGGTTTCACTTCCTTCAAAACAGCCATCGGTGATCAAGAGGGTTCTGGCGCGGCTCATGAATTTTTTATCGGCCTGCAGTTCGTCAAGGACTTTAGCGTGGAAAGGCATATGAGAAGGCTCAATACTGTTGATTCCTTTTATTAACTCTCTTTGATTAGCGGTCATGTTAACTGTAAAGCGGATTTCGCCGGCTACGGCCGCAATAATGGCCTGGCGGTCGAGGCTCATGGCTTTTACTATATCTGTTGCCGTGTTTACAGCCTGTTCCAGGCGGGTTTTTCCGTTATCGATTGCGCTCATGCTGACACTGTTGTCGATAAGAATAATAAGGTCTTTGTTCCTGTCGGGCGCAGATGGAACAGGACTGCTCATGGCCAGCACACATGCCAGAATTGCGATTATCATGAGCAAAAGGCTCAGAAGATCACGCAGTCGTCTGAACAATGCAGATGATTTTTTCTGCTGAAGGACAGACTCCCAGAGGAACCATGTGGTTGTAATTTTGCGTTGAGGCCGGATTTTCAGCAGGTAAATAGCTGCCAGCGGAATCAGCAGGAGCCCAAACCATAACATTACCGGCTGCAGCAGGGTCATGAGACCAGTCCTCCGCGCCGCAGAATATTCTGGATAACAAAGTCAAAGGGAACATCAATAGTGGATCTGGTCATGCCGATTTCTCTTTTGGCGCATTCATGTTCGAAGGTATGGTTCCAGTTCTCTATAGCTTTTGCGTATAATGATGCCTCACGCGGACTTACGGTTATTTTACGGCGGTTTTTTGTTTCAATGCATTCGATCTCAATATCGCCTTTCCAGTCACAGGTAAGTTCTGAGGGATCAAGGGTCTGGATACAGTAGGTATCGTTTTTGGCCCATCGCAGAAGATTAAGACCTTTCTGGTAGCCGTGAGGAGTTAAAAAGTCTGATATTAAAACACATATTCCCGGCCGGCTGTGCCGGGACTGAAACATACGCAGGCATTCATCGAATCGAGTGTCTTTTCCATAACAGGCGGCATTTTCCAGTGCTCTCAGGAAAGGGAAGATACGGCCCCTTCCGTGACATACCTGAAATATCGGTTCCAGCTTGTCGGATATCGCGTATACTGCGATTTTGTCGAGACTGTTAAGAGCAATGTAACCTAACGCGGCGGCAAGCTGTTTTGCGTATTCGATTTTTGACTTCATGGATGGGCTCATGTCGATCATGATGAATACGGTTAAGTCTTCTTCTACTTCAAACAGCTTAATCATGAGTTGTTCAAAGCGGCCGTAGATTTTCCAGTCGATACTGCGGAAATCATCACCCTGGTTATATTCTGCATAGTCGGAAAACAGGATGCCGCTTCCTTTTTTCCGGGTTTTGCGTTCCGCCTTGAGGGAGCCGCTCAGGACTTTCCGTGCCAGAAGAAACAGGGTCTCCAGGCGTTTGATAAATTCAGGGTCAGTCAGCTTCATTACCTGGTACACTCGGTAGCATTATTTATCACATCGTCAGTGGTTATACCCTCAGCTTCACCTTCGAAATTGAGGATAATACGATGGCGCATGGCGGGTGCCGCCACTGATTTCACATCATCCCTGGAAACATGATAACGACCGTTGAGCAGTGCTCTAGCGCGTGAAGATGCGAGCATTGCCTGGGCCGCTCTGGGTGAAGCGCCGTAGCGCACGTAACGTTTGACTGTATCACTGGAGTCCTTGTTTTCCGGGTGGGTTGCCCGAACTAGATGGATGAGATAATTCTGGATTTCCGGCGCTATTGGGACTTGGCGCACTGCCCGGCCCATGCTAAGGATTGTTTCTCCATCCGCGACTCCGGAGATTTCAGGAAGCTCAAGTCCGCCTGTTCTATCCAGGATTGTTCCGAATTCTTCATGGTTTGGCATACCGACTTTGAGTTTAAAGAAAAATCTGTCGAGCTGAGCTTCCGGCAGTGGATAGGTTCCGTCCATTTCAATAGGGTTTTGCGTGGCAAGTACGAAAAAGGGCAGTTTCAGTTCATGTGTGGTATTTGCCACCGTAACGGTACGTTCCTGCATGGTTTCAAGCAGGGCTGACTGTGTTTTTGGTGTGGCCCGATTTATTTCATCCGCCAGAAGGACATTCGTAAAGACTGGTCCCTGTTGAAAGTTAAAGATTTTCTCTCCATCACGCTCAACGAGTATGTTCGTGCCGAGTATATCTGCCGGCAGCAGGTCCGGAGTAAATTGTATCCTGCGAAAAGTCAGATGCAGTGATTGCGCGAGTGTTCGTACCAGCGCTGTTTTCCCCAGTCCGGGAAGTCCTTCGAGAAGAACATGGCCTTCACAAATTACGGCAATTAATACATCGTCGATAATGTTTGCGTGTCCCACTATAAATTTGGATATTTCCCGATGAAGGCTTTGAAATGTTTTAAGGAAATCATCTATATTTTTTTTGGCTTCTTTATCGTTAAGTGTTTTGTTGCTGTTTTCCATATTAGTCCTTTGGTGTTATTCTTTTTCTGTTTCTTCGTGAATGATTTCGAAATATGTTTTAACCCCGTTCTTAAGTGTCTCCGGGATATCCTCTCGCCGAACGAATGATTCGACCTGGTATTTGAATTCTGCGCGTTTCGACTCGGACGACAAAAGGCTTACGCCGTCTCCTTTGGAACTGTCTTCCAGGGCGTACTGTGTAGGCCCCTTGCCCTTTTGCCCTTTTAAGCTGGTCAAGTATCCTTCTTCCAGTTTTTCGGGTTTTCCGTCAAAGCTGGGATCTGTTCCGAAGCCCGCTTTCAATCCTCCCGGCATCTGGCACTGGCCCAGGAGAGAGGATTGACACATTCCGAGTTTTTTACGCATAGCGCCGAGCTTGGAAAGAAAACGACGTTTGGCTTCAAGATCGCGCAGGTCTTTTGACATACCGGCCAGGCATTCGTTGGCGTCTTTGACGCTATCGCATAACTTTCCGTAACATTCTTTGCCTTCTTTATTCTCGCTCAATTCCTTTTCCGCCTCACTTAAAGCTGACGCCATATCAGAAACGCTTTCGCAGGCATTTCCGGCCTTATCGCAAAATCCACTTTTACAGTTACGGGAATTATCACGCGCTTTCTTCATTCGCCGCGCGGTTTTTTTCAAGGGCGTAAAGTTTTTGCGCATATTTTCCAGATCTTTGTTTGCGGTCTGCTTGAGCTTTTCGAAATCCTCAGCCGCGTCTTTATATTTCTTTTCAGCCAGGTTTTTGGCCAGCGAAGGATTCTCCTTTCCCTTGCGCAATTCGCGCGCAATTTCCGAGAGGAATTTCTCGTCGTGGGCAGTATTATTCCGCGTGGAGAAATCGCGAATGCGTTTCTCCAGAAGCGCATACTGGCGCAGGGCTTCTTTTCTGTCTTTGGTGTCTTTAAGTTGCTCTACCATTTGCCGGAGTTTTGTTTTTGCGAGGAGTTCTTTTTCCTGTTCGTCGAGCTGTTCTTCCAGTTCATCAATCTCCTTTTTCAGGAAATTTTTAATTTCTTCGGTTCTTTCCAGGGTTTCCTTTTGCATAATCTTTTTTGCTGTTATTCCCGGGCTGTCAGGCAGAAAAGAAAGCAGGATAAAGCCTATCATGCAGAACGAAGATATTCTCACAAGCGGCCAGGCGGGTTTAATCTTGATTTCGCTAATGTTCATTTGCGTGGTTTTGTTTGAGGTGTCTGCCGCCTGAAGTTTGTAAATGCCGTTTTCCTTTCCTTTCCCGTGAAAGGCAATAGAGGAAACAAGACCGTCTTTTAAATCGTAAAAACGATCGGCTTTTTCTATTGCCGTGTGGTACGATATTCTTTTACGCAGATAAATGAATATCGTTACCGTCATGCCGATTAAGAGTGTTGGAATCAGCCATCTTAAATCCACTTTGAAGCCCTTAAGGATTGAGGCAGCCGCAATCAGCATGGATGTGGCGGCGAATACTATGTATCCGTATGACAGACCCTGGACGAAGTTATGTATGTTAAATCGTTTTTGTGAAAAACGGACGAATGAACTTATTTGATCTATAGCGCTCATGTTTTTTTCTTTGTTTTGGCTTTGTTTTTTTTCGGAACGGCCTTTTTGAATTGCTCCAGTTCAGGCGGCAAAGGGTTCTTGCCTTTTTTAAATGAACCTATAAGAAAAGCATCAGGATTTGCTATTTTCTTTCCGCCTACATAAATTTTCCCGTCTTCTGATGTTAGAAGTTCACGGCAGCCTTTATAGATGTTAACGCGATTATCCTGGGGCACGCTGTTTATCAGGCAAACAAATACTCTGTTTATTTCATGTTGCTGTAATTTTCCCTTGTAGTATGAGGTTTTGGCTTTGGTCTGCTTGTGCCATTCGGCGGTTTCGTCCTTTGCCCCAATCGCATAATGCAGTATTAAGCTGGCTTTAAAGAAATCTTTGTCGTAAGAATAGCTCCATCTGCTTGTATGTTTGGTTATCAGTTTTGCGCAATCCAGATATTTCTCAAGTGGAATCGGATATTTCTGTTTGTTTTTTGTGTCCATAAAATGAAGGCCGAGACTTTGTTTCCAGAGATTTAAGGTATAACGGAAATTGCTGGAGTTTTGGTTGCCGGGAATTGATATAAGTTCATTTAATTTCTCCTTGAACTTCTCGATGTTGCCGTCATCGAGCATGAATTTGAGGTATGCTTTATATTGTGGTTCTGTGTAGCCATTTCTGTTTTTCAGGAGGAAAGCCAGGCTTCTGTCATCGCATAATTTGACTAAATGTTCTTTGAGCAACTCAAAGTTTGGTTCGCGAAGAAGCGCGATGCGGCATCTTTTTTGTGCCTCATTGTCGGTAAATTCATGTGCTTTGAATTCTTCAGCGGCAGACTTGAGCAATTCTTGATCTGGTTTTATTTCATTGTTTTGGCTCATCGCAGGATTGTGAGTTCCTATTATCGCAAATGTCGCTTTTGCCTGCATTTTAAGATCAGCGGAAGACGTTTTGGCTACAAAATCATCAACCTTATTCCGCGTTTCCGGTGTCATTGAAAAACCATTTGGATAGCTGTGATAATATCCTATGTGTTTATATTGGGATTTAAATTGGTCGACGGCAAGATCCAGTTTATCATGTTTAAGCAGTACGGCATACGTAGGCGGATACCATGCCGGTTTTATCCAGCGCATGGATAAGATTGCGTTAATATGTTCTTCGTTATTAAGCCTTAACTGAATCTCAAACATTGCCAGAGCTGTATTCATGTCTGATGATTGCACTGTTAATTGATCTATGCCTTTAGTGGCGTTTTCTCTGCGCCAGTCATTGTAAATTATATTAACGGCGTTTTCCCATTCGACGGTTTTTTCCGCGTCTTTCAGGAACATCAGATTTTGATTGGCAAATGATTTGAAATGGGTCCTGTTTTTGCGGTCTATCTGGGTATATACAATTGCTACAGGCGCTGAAAATTGATCCGTCGCAGGTGACCAGCGCGAATCGCGTGATAAGGCATAAGCAACTCCAAGGCGCCATGAAGGAGAAAGTTCCTGGTTGACGATTACCTTAATGTAGTATTGAATTGGAGCTTCCGGCTGAACATATTTGCCATATCTTTTTCCTTTATTCGCGCGTGCCATTTCGGCATGTGCCAGTGCGTACAGAAATATTGGGCGGGTCTTTTCATCTTTGAGCCAGATCATAATATCCTCAAATTCCTGTTTAGAAAAATTTCCGAGTACTGTATAGTCGAGAGATGAAGACATGAACGGGGGGTGGAGATCGCCTAATGCTGAGGCGATTTCATTAAAGGTTTCCTTGAATGCCCTGACGCGGATGTATTCACCCGTACTGCTTCTAACTTCTTCAGAGTTCCGATGTACTTTGTGAATTTTTATCTTTTTACCTTTTTTTCGTACGCTAACGGTGGCTGTCCGGCCTTTGTCATCTTCAGGAAGTTCAATGGCGGGCTGAAACTTTTTGTGGTCGGCCGACATTTCTTGAAAAATCTTATTAAAATGCTGTTGCTGTTTCTCTGAAAGATCTTCGATGGTTGGATCCTTTTCATCTTTCGTTATAGAGAGTTCTTTTTTTAGAACATCAAGTTTCCCCTGGTATGAAGCGGTTACAATTGAATTGAAACGAGAATAAAGTTCCCCGTGCAGATTGCGCCCTATGATTTCCTTGCCCTGGATTTTTGGCAGAAGGAAAGCAAACGCTTCAATGCTGTCCGCGCGTTCACCTATTTCATCTATCAGTTCTTCTAATGCTGATGGGGGCGTATAACTTCCGGAGTAACGTGAATATCCGCTGATGCGGCGCTGATGTTTTTTCAGTGTTTTGATTGTGTGGTTGAATATTTCTTCTGCTTTGGCCGTTTCTTTTTTCTGAAGCAAAGGGATGATAATATTTACTGCATTCTGCCTGAAGTTATCTTCATTAAACATTTCATTAACAGTTTTCTGGCCCAGGAAATCGTCGACATTTTCGAGACTTTCGGATTGCTGAAAAGCCTGCTGTATCTCATGGAATTTCTGGGCGTTTCCGCTCAATTGACTGGATGAAACCGGACTGTATCTCCGAGTATAAGCGCTTAGCGCACCGAAAAGATCTTTCTTGCGTTCAGGTTCGGAACTGCTGATTTCTTCCAGGTAATTGCCCAGGTACTCATATATGTCTTTAAGCCCTTTTCTTTCGCCGAGAATGATCAATAATCCCATGCCGAATGTTCGGGGCTTAATTTCATTCAGTTTTTTCCATGCGTCTTTATCTTTATTGCTTCTTAATGCGTCGGCAACACCGCTGAGCAGACTTCCGCTTTCTCCTAAAGAAAACGCGCGGAATTCGTTCCATTCGCGGGTAACCGGCAGTTTGCGCAGTACGTCCCAAGTGCATATGCTGTCCCTCATGGAATAAAAGAATGAATTGTTGCCGGTCAATTTGCAGAGCGAAGGAAAGGCCTGTATATGAGTGATAACAGGCAGAATGAGAGACTTTTCACGTGCCATTACATTCAGCAGATTCTGGTATGTACGGACTCTTTGCTGTTCAACTGCGTTGAGAGTTTTGGTCCCATTTTCGTCCAGTATTTTTCCCAGCATGATCTTGCAGGTAGAGTTCAGCAGGTCGACGGTTGCTTTTTCACCTTTGTGTTCCGCGAGTTCCTTTGACCATCCCATGATAAAAGAAATATCGTTATAATATTGGCGTTTAGAGAGTTGTTCGGCAGTTTCCAGTACCAGGGGTGTAAGAGATGTCTCTTTTTTTCCGGATTTCCATGCCTTGATAACTATTCTGAATGTGTTTGCATCAGCTCCCATTCCCTGCATTGACGGGTTGCCGCTGTTTTTCATGAATTCTTTTGCCGTTTCTATAAATTGTTCAGGGGTTGCTTCGTACAGGTCCCGCAATTTCTCAAGTCTTTTTCGTGAGATAGTGTGTTTGTTATCTTTCAGTTCCGCGAGAAAAGCAGATAAGGCGTTTGTGTTTCCATGTTCATACCAGTGGCCGGTAAGGAATTCTTCCGGACCCTCAAAATGCACGGATTTGCCATTTATGCTGTAATGGCCGTAATTAATATAGCCCATTTGGGCAAACATGGGATTTCTGTTTTCACCACGTTTTTTAATAAGATCTTTTGCCGTCTCAATAAAATCTTCAATCGGTTGATTGTTGATACGACAGGCAGCAAGTTTTTTTGGAAAGACCTGCTCACCTATCATTGGCAATGATAATGCGGCATCACACAGCTTGTAATAGGCTTCAAGTCTTTTTTGATGCACCATAAGCGATGCGAGCGATTCTTTGGACATACCTTCTTTTTTCAATTCGACGGCTTTTTCAAAGATATGGGGCAGGCGTATATTATTTTCGTAAACTGAATTTTCAAAGCAGCTCAGTATGTTCATAATCCAGTATGGCTGTTGTAAGTTTTTCTGGTCTTTAATAAGATCAATCAATGTTAAAACAATCGGCAGTTGAGCCAGTTTTTTTGAGATTTTCTGCTGACTGTTGAGTTCCTGCGAAATGATGGTGCCCAGCACAAACAGCCACCTTTTATCCACGGTTCGCAACTGTTCGACGGCTTTATCAGGATTTTTTTCCGCCAGAATCATGACAGATCGAAAACGAGCAATGATATCAGTTGGTTTGATTTCTATTACTTTGTTGTAAACAGACAGCGCCTCGTCTGTTTTGTCGAGCATTTCCAGCGAATAAGCTTTTTCCAGTAGCTTTAACGTGTTTTTTGATTCGGGGCCCGGATCAATCTCTTTCAGGAAGTCATCACCCATATTGTTTTTGGACAATGTTTCTTTTATCTGCCGCAGCTGCCAGACAGATGAATGTCCATGTTGGATAGTGTTTATAGAGAGCAAGGGTTTGATTACATTACGAAAATCTTTGATAAGCATTTTGAGTGCTTTGTCCTTTTCCCCGCTTTTTAGCAGGGCATCAATCTGATTTCTGGAACTGGGTTGATAACTGCGCGACATTCCATATGGCGAAGCGGGTAATGTCATGGCTTTCGCCAGCATTTGATCAATCTTTTCCGCTTCTTCTTCCAGGCCGAATTCATCGAGTATATTGGCCAGTTCGCCGCGTTCCTGTCTGTTGAGCGTTTGGCGCTTGAGCCGAAGCGCGGCTTTGCGCCCGGCTTTGAAGGCCTCTTTATCCGTAGTTTCTTCTGTTGCCAGGGCCCATGCCACAATCGCGCCGTCAATGGACTTGCGCATTTGCTGGTTCATTTGCATATGTCTGGCTCGTTCAAGAATTTTTATGGCTTCGATAAGTTCGTCCTGTTCTGCTTTCCATGCGGCCGAAAAAATAAGGTGGCCCAGCACGGGTTTTTCTTCTTCAATAAGTCCCTCAACTGCTTTCTTGATGAATTCATCGTCTTCAATCATTACCGCCAGTATCATTTTCAATAGAGGATGCTTTGCCTTTTCCGCATAAGGCTTCAGTTTGTCAATATCAATGGGGGCCTGGGTATTTCCATAGCGATAACTCTGCAGAATCTGGTATATAACAGGCGGCATATCCAATACTTCAAAAGGAGGGAAAGCGAAGCCTGCGGCTAGTTTGCCGTAACGTCGCCCCATGTATCTGCCCGGGTAATAACCCAATGGGTATCCGGATTTTTTGCCGGTCTGACTGTAGTTCTGCATCATATCGTCGAGCAGTGTAATAACTTTTTCATAATCTTCAGTTTTCAAAAGGAGTGATAGTGCGGATGAAAGCACACCGTATGATATTTGCGGGTTGTCTTTGTGGTCCTTGTATGTTTTCAGAAGTATTCCTGAGATGTCCTGTATAAGATTTGTCGAAAGCTTTTCGCCGCTGAGAGAGGGATTATAATATGCCAGTGAGTTTAAGGATTGAATCAGCATAATGTTCGGCTTATCAATTGACTTAAGTATTTCCAGTGCGTCTTTTATCAAGGCTTCGTCCATGTTTGGATTGTGCAATGTTGATAATGCGACAAGAACAGCCAGCTGAGGGCGCTTCGTTTTGAATTCTGAATATACTTCTTTCAGTTTTTCCTTGTTGTCAGTTGTTGTTCCGCAGGAGAAAGCCCAGAGGCATTTCATGTTTTCGTCATCCGGATATTTGTCCAGTATTTTATCCCAGAGCATTTGTTGGTTTTGTAACGGTTGAATTTCCATCTTCAGTTCAGGATAGGAAATGCCTGTTTCCCTGAGAGCGGTTATCAGGTCTTGCTTTTTATCGTCATCGAGATTCTGCGCAATGACGTTTAAGTGCCAGATTGCGTAATGGGGCATATCCTCTACGGAACTCGGGAGATTCACTGTCTGACGTTGAGCATACGACGAGTAGTAGTAACCATAGCCACCACCCCACCCATATGATCTTGCCTGTTTATAGGAATAAGCTGTATGCTGGTAGCTGGCGGATCTTAATAAATCTGATGCTTCTTTGGGTAATATGTCACGATAATTTGCCCAATAGTTCTGATGTGCTTGAATGGCGCCTATTGTTTTTTTGCTGGTCAATCTGGCTATCTCTTTGCGAATACCTAGAAGTCTTGTAAATACATGGATAGCCTCGTCATATTTATGGAGTTCTTCCAGGGCAATTCCGTAAAGATAGCCGATTCGATAATCGTTGGGGTGTGTATTGTGAATATCCTGTAACAAAGAGGCTACTCGTTCAAACTGGCCTGCCGCAATCAGGGTGTCAGCCACACGTTCGGCAGTGGCGGGGTCCATTTTGGTGCCGCCGGCTATTTTCAGAATGAGATCATACCCTTTATCTTCTTCCCCGCTTTGCATGTATATGCGGGCCAACTTTTCTTTGCTTCGGTCGGTTTTGTCAAAGCCGGCAGCTCTATTCAAAGTGGCAATTGCAGCGTAGTAATCACCTTCCTGTTCTTCAATACGAGCGATTTCATGGAGCAGTTGTATGTCTTCACTTTTCATCTGTGCAGCTTCAATCAAATGCTTTCGGCGTTCTTCGTAATTGCCGATATCGCGGTAAATATTTGCAAGAGCCAGAAGCGGAAATACAGATTTAGGATTGGTTTCCCTGCGTGTTTTGAAATGCCGGATTAAGCGGTCACTTTTCCCCTGTATTTCTGATGACCGGCTGATGTTTCGAACATACACGAGTTTTTTTGAGAGATCCTCAGCTTTTTCCAGAAGATGCCAGTAAATACGAGCAGCTTCCTCATAACTGCCTTCTGTTTCGTAGAGAGCGGCAAGCTGTTCCCGTACTTCGTCTCTGTCAGGGAACTTTAAAACAGCGGAACGCATGGAAGTAATGGCTTCAGGTAATTCCATGTTATCTGAATGGATACGTGCTTCTTTTATATAAGGAGCCGGCGAATTCGGGGCTGCCTTTTTCCATTCATTCAGCCAATACATCGCCTTGTCGTGTGCGTTTGCGTTAAGCGAATAGTCCACTAATTCTTGAACAAAAATGGAGCGTTTTGCGGGCTGGATTTTCAATAGGTTACGTGTAGTCTCGATCGCCTGTTCCCAATCCCTGCGTCGTTTGGCTATACGCAGCTTCTGCCCGAGAATCAGGGCAGAGTCAGGTTTTTTTTCCAGGGCTTTGTTTATGATGTCGTCAACTTGCTCAATTGCCCCGCTCCGCTCAAGCAGTTCTGCGAGCAGGCAGATGCTTCCGAATCCCTTGTCGGTTTTAGCGCTGAGTTTCTCTATCAGGGCTTCGCTTTGTTCGGCATTCTTGGCGGCGGTTGCCGTGCTTGATAGAGCAGTTTCAAGTTCTGATATTCTTTTGGAGAGATTAACACAGCGTATTGCATAAGAAAGAGCTTCCTTTTTTTTGCCCATGTCTGTTGAAATACGATAAAGTTGTGAGATGTAATTAAATTGTTTGCCGAATTCTTCCTCCCGGTTTTTTAAAAGGTCAAATGAAGACTGACTCTCACCGTGCCGGTGCAGGCTGTCCGCCACTCTGATTATTTCATCAACGTTGAGTTTCCCTGCATCTGTCAGGATGATTTTTTTTGCTTCTTCCCTGGCTCCAGCAGAGAAAAGGTATGACGCACAAGCCTCGCGGGCGCTCAGGCTTTCGGAAAATACCTCAGCCAATTTTCGATATGTCTCAGCTGCCGCATCTTTCATGTCGTAATTCTTGAAGATGCGGGCAACACGCAAATATTCGAACTCATTCTTTTCCGATTGGGCCAGATACCGCTTAAGCGTTTCACAGGCATCTTCATCTTTCTTTGCTTTATGCTGAACCGAGCCGAGAGTAAGGAGCAGTTCCTTGTCTTCGGGATACTGTTTTATAAGCTCTTCGGCCTGCTTTATCGCCTCTTCATATTTATGGCCTTCTGTAAGAAGCTTTACATATTTCTCCCTGTTATCACGATCGCCTGGTGTTATTTTGATCAGATCAACAAATGCTTTGATTGCGCTGTCGGTGTTGCCGGTTTCGTGTTGAAGGAAGGCATAGCGTTTAACAATGTCAGCGCGTTTCGGATATTTCACCATCACTTCCTTGAAATAATCCTGTAGTCCCGTGAGATCATCCTCGGCCCTGAAAACACGTTCTATCTGAGATAAAATTTCCTGTTCAATCCAACTGCCGCTGCCAACGTTAGCAAGAATAGACTGGTATGCTTCCAATGCATCTTCTTTCTTACCCGCATGCTGATAAATATCTCCCAACTGAAGGTGCAGCATTATTGTTTTGTATTTATCTTTGGTAACCTTGATAAGAGCGCGACAGTCTTCAATCGCTTCATCCAGTAAGCCTTCTGTCATTGCCAGCTCGATAATATCTTCCTTTAAATCAATATCGTCTGGCGCGGATTCCGCCAATGAACGCCAGACTTTTATAGCCTTCGCGTCATCACCATTGCGCGAGTAAACTTTTCCCAGGAGCTTTATGATTTTTGTTCTGAGTTCCAAGGGCGGTTTCAGGTTAAGAGCGCGCTCAAGGTTTTTAATGGAATCTTCAAAAGAAAGCATATAAAGCTCCATGTTTGCTTTATGATAAAGCACGACGGACGGGTTAAACTGTTGATCTAAAGCTTTATTGTACATTTGCAGGGCTTGATCTTCTTCACCTTCTTTTTCGTAAAAGAATGCCAGCAGAAGATTGTATACAGCGCCGTCATCCTGTCTCGATTTCAGTTTTAAATACTCCTCAAGCTCATGGACAGATGAGGTTTCCGCCCAGGCGTTATGAAAACGATCGAACAGGTAACCTGAGGTGGGGCGGCTGGTGAGAACTTGAAGATATTTCTTTGCTTTATCGTTGGGTTCTGCGCCGTGAAGTTCGCAGAATATGTTTGTTGATACGATTAGAAATGAAAAGAATAGAGATATAAACGAAATTAATTTGCGCATTGTATTGTCCCTTAAAGAAATAAATCCAGCATGTCTTCTAAGTGGATGAATTATAAATAGTTGATATATTATTGCAAGATGGGATCTTGTTATCGCAAAGATGGTAATTGCTTGTGTCAGGGCACAATAAGATCTCCTTGATCCCTTTTTACCCCATATTTCTGGTGGTATTTACCTTTGGGTAATGATATCTATATAGAGTTCTGCGAAATAAGCGATTTTGCAGAACTCTATGGTATTAGCAGATAAAGGAGAGTTCAGATAATGTCAGTACGAGTCAGATTCGCGCCTAGTCCCACGGGTAATGTTCATATAGGTAATATTCGTGTGGCCATATTTAATTGGTTATTTGCGCGGCATGAGGGCGGCAAGTTCCTGCTCCGAATCGAAGATACCGATCGCGAACGCTCTACTCCAGAAGCGATAAAGGGGGTGCTTGACACCATGGAATGGCTGGGCCTGGATTTTAACGAGGAGCCGCTTTATCAGTCTGCCCGAAAAGACGCGCATCTGGCGGCCGCGGAAGAACTGTTAAAGAAAGGTCTGGCGTATAAGGAAGATAAAGGCGCAACCGGTAAAGGAGAATGTGTTGTATTCAGAATGCCGGATCAGGATGTCGCGTTTCATGATGAAGTTAAAGGTGATCTTCGCAAGGAAGCAAAGGACCTGCAGGATTTTGTTATTGTCCGTTCCGACGGCACGCCGGTGTTTCACCTGGCAAATGTTGTTGACGATATTGAAATGAAAATCACTCACATCATTCGCGGTGACGATCATGTGGAAAATACTTTTAAACATATACCGTTATTAAAAGCGCTGGGCGCGGAACCTCCGAAATACGCGCACCTGCCGATGATTATCAATCAACAGGGTAAACCTTACTCGAAAAGGGACGGTTCAGCGTTTGTGGGTGAATTTCGTGAAATGGGTTTTCTGGCATACGCGCTATTCAACTATCTCGCGCTTCTTGGATGGTCGCCGGGTGGTGATAGAGAGAAAATGACGCGTGAGGATATGACGGCCCTCTTTACGCTTGATCGTGTAAAAAGCGGGCCGGCACAGATGGACATCAAGAAACTTACACATTTGAACGCGGAGTATGTGTCGGAACTGACGCTGGACGAATTTGCGGGGAAAGCCGAAAGAGTTATAGCCGATTCTGATTGGAGTCGTGACATCGACAAGGATTATTTTATGAGAGTATGCGAGCTTATGCAGACCAGGACGCATGTTCTTACGTATGCTGAAGATTGGGGATATTTCTTTTCTGACGAATTGAAATATGATGAAAAGGCAGTTAGAAAATTCCTGAAAAAAGAAGGCATCCGGGCGATGTTAACGGATTTACGGGGTGTCCTGGCTGAAATTGACTTTATAGAAGAGCCAATTGAACAGGCGATAAGACAGGTTGAGCGGGCGTGCGATATTAAGGAAGGCAAGCTGAACCAGTCTGTGCGTATAGCAGTTACGGGTGTGTCCAGAGGCGCGGGTCTTTACGAAACCATGGTGCTGCTGGGGAAAGAGAGAGTATTGAAGCGACTGGATTATGCGGTGAAGAATTTGTGCTAAATGAGGTAGAGATAGGAAATTGGAAATTAGGAAAAGAGAATTTAGACAGGATCAACAAGATTAACAGGATAAATATTAATATTCTTAACATCCTGTAGATCCTGTAAATCCTGTCTAAAATTAAAATGCGGAATTACCTGATATGACAAATAACAACACACCACCCTCAACTGATTTTGTTCGCGATATTGTTGCCGAGGATTTGAAAGCCGGGAAGCATAAAGGAATTGTGACCCGGTTTCCGCCTGAGCCGAACGGCTATCTCCATATCGGACACGCAAAATCTATCTGTCTTAATTTCGGCATTGCGGCTGAAAATAATGGCAAATGTCATCTGCGGTTTGATGATACTAATCCGGCAAAAGAAGACGTGGAATATGTCGACTCAATTAAGGAAGACGTGCGCTGGCTCAGCTGGGATTGGGGAGAACATGAGTATTACGCATCGGATTATTTTGAACGGCTTTATAAGTGCGCCGCTAAGCTTATAGAAAAGGGTAAAGCCTATGTCTGTGAGTTGGATGTAGAAGAATTTAAGGAATATCGCGGTGTTCCCACGAGGCCCGGCAAGGAAAGTCCGTGGCGAAACAGGTCTATTGCAGAAAGTCTTGATTTGTTCGCGCGTATGCGGGCAGGTGAGTTTGAGGATGGAAAGTATGTTTTGCGCGCGAAAATTGATATGTCATCGCCAAATATTCATATGCGGGATCCGGCGCTTTATCGTATTAAACGTGCTGCTCATCACAGGACCGGAGACGAATGGTGTATTTATCCGATGTATGATTTTGCCCATTGTCTTTCAGATTCCATTGAAGGAATTACTCATTCCATCTGCACTTTGGAGTTTGAGGTGCATCGCCCCCTGTACGACTGGATATTAAATGCGCTGGAGACGGAATGTCATCCGCAGCAGATTGAATTCGCCAGGCTCAATCTTTCTTATACCGTGATGAGCAAACGGAAGCTTCTCGAACTTGTTCAGGACAAACTTGTTGATGGCTGGGATGATCCGCGGATGCCCACGATATGCGGTCTCAGACGGCGTGGTTATACGCCTGAATCTATTCGCGCTTTCTGTAAAATCATAGGTGTTACCAAGACTAACAGCGTTTCGGATATTGCGTTATTGGAGCATTGCATTCGGGAAGAGCTTAATAAAACCGCACCGCGCGTTATGACTGTTTTGCGGCCTGTCAAACTTGTAATTGAAAACTATCCGGAAGACAAAGAGGAGGAACTGGATGGAGTTAATAATCCGGAAGACCCTTCAGCGGGCACGAGAAAAGTTCCTTTCTCACGGGATCTCTATGTTGAACAGGATGATTTCCGGGAAGAGGCCTCGAAGAAATATTATCGTCTGGCTCCGGGCCGTGAAGTGCGTCTGCGGTACGGGTATTTTGTTACATGTACAGGATTTGAGAAAGATGAAAAAACAGGTGTAATTAAGGAAATTCGCTGTACTTATGATCCGGAAACACGCGGGGGTGATGCTCCTGACGGACGAAAGGTAAAAGGAACCATACACTGGGTTTCCGCCAGGCATTCGCGGGAAGCTAAAATTCGTCTTTATGACCGCCTATTCTCAAGCGAAAAACCTGAAGATGCCGATGAACACGGTAACTTTAAGGGTAATCTTAATCCCGATTCGTTTGAGGAGCTGACTGCTCGCGTTGAGCCGAGTCTTGCCGATGCGGGGCCGGGCAGTCGATACCAGTTTGAGAGGAAGGGTTACTTTATTGTTGATCAAAAAGATTCCTCGAAGGATTTCCTCGTGTTTAATCAAATTGTTCCTTTACGTGATTCATGGGCGAAAATGGAGAAGAGAAAGAATTGAAATTAGAAATTAGAATAAAGAAATTTTTCAGACGGGATCAACAAGATTAACAGGATAAGGCTCCGCCAGTCATGCGGTTGCAGCCGCATGACTGAAGAGAAGTTGCTGTTTTATTCTTATCATCCTGTAGATCCTGTAAATCCTGTCAAAATATTTATAAGGCAGGTCTGCCTTATTTCCTTCTTTCTCTGGAGATGTAGCAAGGCAGTGCTACGATGTCGATTCTTAAAATGAAAAAACAGAATAACAAACAGCGAAATGTAGTGATTGTCGGCAGGCCGAATGTCGGCAAGTCCGCGATATTCAACAGGCTTGCGGGTCGAAGAATTGCGATTGTTCACGAACAGAGCGGGGTGACACGCGACAGGCTGATGCGTGAGGTCTCGTGGGAAGACGAACGTTTCGAGCTTATAGATACAGGCGGAGTATGTAATATGGATCGTGCCGTTATATCCGATGCAATAGAAGCAGGAATACGCGGTCAGGTAAATGCCGCGCTTGAAGACGCGGCTGTGGCCATGTTTGTTGTGGATATCACTTCCGATATAGTTGCTCTTGATGAAGAGGTTGCCAATATACTGCGAATCAGCGGGTGCGCTACTGTTGTGGCTGTAAACAAGGCTGATTCTCCTGATAAGGACGAGCTCGCTTCTGAGTTTGAAAAGTTCGGATTTCCGGTATTCCCTGTGTCAGCCCTTCACAACAGGGGGTTTGCTCCCTTGATGGATGCGGTTGTTGATGCTTTGCCCGAGACCGAAAACGTAACTATTGCGAACCCGTTAAAGGTCGCTGTTGTAGGCCGTCCCAATGTGGGGAAGTCTTCTTATGTCAACAGGTTGTTAAGAGATGACCGTGTGATTGTATCCGACACCCCCGGCACGACCCGTGACAGCATAGACGTGCCGTTTACAGTCGGAAAAGGAGATCAGGCCCGGCATTATCTTCTTATTGATACAGCGGGTCTGCGCCGCAGAGGTAAGGCCGAAGACGCTGTTGAGCGATACAGTTCTTTTCGAGCTGAACAAAGCATTGAGAATGCCGATGTCACAGTGCTGCTGCTGGACGCTGTTCAAGGCCCGACTGCGCAGGACAAAAAAATTGCGGCTTCCATAATCAAGAATGAAAAAGGATGTGTAATTCTTGTTAACAAATGGGATCTTGCCGGCTCAATGACTCAGCGCAAGTATGGTCCTGCAGTTTGCAAGGTTATGCCTTTCATGGGACATTGTCCTGTAGTATTCGCCTCGGCAAAAACCGGTTATAATGTCAGGCGCACGATAGAAGCAATTGATCATGTGGCGGCTCAGGTGCAGGGCTCTTTGCCGACCGGTATATTGAACAGAACAATTATTGACGCGTGCGAGAAAGTTCATCCTCCAGCTATTAAGGGGAAACAACTTAAAACTTACTATGCTACGCAAGTGGGTGTTCAGCCGCTGAGGATCAGATTGTTTGTTAATAATCCCAAATTGATACGGAATGCCTATAGGACTTACCTGATTAAGTCTTTGCGTAAGAAATTTGGCCTTGAAGGAGCGCCGGTAATACTGCAGTTTAGGGCAAGGCGCTAGAGGCAGGATTCAGGAGTCGGAATGGGCGAAGCGGGGAAGGGAAGCGAACTTCCAACATCGAACTTTGAACTCTGGATTTCGAAGTTGGAAGTTGGATGTTGAGTGTTCGATGTTCGCTTAACACCTGATAAACATGATCTCAGGACAAGTGGTCAGGATTCAGAAGGCAGAGATTCATAAATTGAAAATTGACATCGAAAAAGCAGAGATTTAATGTGGACTGATTACTTTGTTCTAAATATCTATTTTTTCTTTTGTTGCGGCCGCAGGCCGTCTTAGGGAGGTGTTGTAAATGTATAGTGCGTCGGATCTGAGAAAGGGTCTCAAAATAGAAATTGATGGGATCCCTTATGTAATCACTGAGTTCAGCTTTGCCAAGCCGGGCAAGGGTCATGCCATCTATTCGTGTAAGGTCAAAAACCTTGTCAACGGAACAACGATGACCAAGCAATATCGGCCTTCAGCCAAGATTGACCGGCCGGAGATTGAAGAAAAAACATTGGTTTATTCCTATCAGGAGGGTGATAATTACGTCTTTATGGACGAAGCCTACGAGCAATTTTTATTGAGTGCTAATATCCTGGGAGATCGGCGGCATTTTCTCGTGGAAGATCTTAAGGTTGAAGTTATGTTTCATAACGGCAGCGCCATAGATGTCAAAATGCCTGCCACGGTAGAGAAGCAAATCATTAAAACCGAACCGGGTTTTCGCGGCAATACGGCCACAAACGTTTTGAAGTCCGCGATATTAGAAGGCGGTTATGAAACACAGGTCCCCTTATTTATAAATGAAGGCGATATTGTCAAGGTGGATACGGAGACAGGCGAGTACATGGATAGAGTCAAAAAGAAATAAGGAATTTTAGACGGGATTAACAGGATCAACAGGATAAAGAATTGTCAATCATGCGGTTGGAGCCGCATGATTGAGAAAAGATTATGTCTTTTTTTATCATCCTGTAAATCTTGTGAATCCTGTCTAAATATCCGAAAAAAGGGGCTCTTAAGGGGTGACAACAATGAAAATCACAGTAGTAATATGCGTCTGTATGTTGGTTTTGTTTTCGAGCGGGGCCGATGCCGAGGATAGGGCATGGAAGGCCAGATCCGATTATTGTCAGATTCTTGATAATCAGATGGAACCGGTTTGTCGGTTTAATTTTGATATTATTCCGTCGAGTAGATTTGAGGGAGCCGGCAAAAGTACTTTGTTTGAGATGGAGGCTGATGGGGAATTCGCTTACTTACGGGATAAGCTTTACGGTGATATAGACCTGTCGTTGGCGTTCAAGTCTATCATTTTTGTGGGCTCAGCACGTCTTGATCTACCTGATCAGGTGGTTAAGCTGGCTTTGGATGCCGGATGGGCCGGCCGTTTTCAGGATGGACTTGCCGTTCAGGTCAGGGCGTATCCCGGCATATATTCAGATCTTGAAGGCTGGGGTCTGAACACGATTTTCATGCCCTTCTCGTGTTCAGCCATAAAGACTTTCAGTCGAGCCGTATCCTGTATTATCGGAGCGGAACTCAGGCCTGATTTTGAAAGATTTTTCATGCCCATTGTGGGAATGCACTGGGAGATAAGTGATTTATTGAGGCTTGAGGTTGGTCTTCCGGAAAGCAGGATACTTTGTTTTCCTCATCCTGACTGGAGTACTCATCTGGGATTTGATTGGAACAATACTTCATTTCGGCTTGATGATGACCGTGACATGATTACGGTGGAGGATTTCAAGGCGTACGTCGGAATCACTCGCTGGATATCGGATCAAATGCATGTTACAGGTGAATTCGGTCGTGTGTTCTGGCGAAGTGTTGAGTACGATAATCCTTCCAGCGACATTGAAATCGACGATCAATACTTTCTCAGGCTGGGTGTTGGCGGCCCGTTCTAGTATTTGTCGAACACTCAATCCCGCCTTGCGGGACAAGTATCCAATTTATCACGCTTTGGCGTGACAAGGAATATCCAATTTCCAACGGCTTGCCTTCGGCGGTTGCTTCTTGTTCTGCTTTGCTGTCTCTATGCTCCTGAATAGTGTCGAAATCGTATTCTTCGTTCAATGAGGCTTCGGGCCTTCATTTTTCCTTCGTTATTGGGAATTCCTTGTTGGATATTGGATATTCAGCTTCCTTTAATAACAAAAATCTTGTTAATCCTGTAGATCCTGTCAGAAAAAATCTTATCTGTTTTTTTCGGAGGTTACTTGTTTTTAAGCTTGTGCAGCGCCCTTTTTCGAAAATAAATCATAGATAGCTTGCTTTAAGTCTTCAATGCCGGCGCCTGTACATGCGGATATTTGAATAGGTGTAATACCGGTTTCTTTTATAAATTCCTTCAAGTTATTTTCTGATTCGGGTAGGTCCATTTTGTTCGCCGCAATAAGCGAAGGCCGGGACGCAATTTCTTCTTTGTAAAGTCGTAGTTCTTCTTTTAAGTTGCAATAATCTTCATATGGCTTTCTGCCGTCAACCCCGGCCATGTCTATTACATACACAAGGAAAGAAGATCTTTCTATATGCCGCAAGAATGCGTCTCCAAGCCCCACGCCTTTATGCGCGTCTTTGATCAGTCCTGGAATGTCGGCTATTCTGAGTCGTGAATAATCCTCGAACACAATAGTTCCGATAATGGGATTAAGGGTGGTAAAAGGGTACGCGCCGATTTTTGGGTGGGCGTCACTGATTTGCGTGAGCAGTGAGGATTTGCCGGCGTTTGGGAATCCAGTCAATCCAATATCCGCCGCCAGTTTGAGTTCGAGTCTCAGATCCGCTTCCTCACCTGGTTCGCCATCAGTATGCTCTCTGGGCGCTTGTCTGGTGGAGGATTTCCAGTGCCAGTTGCCGAGTCCGCCTTTGCCGCCGCGTGTGACCACAAGTTCTGTGTCGTGTTCAACTATATCATGTAATAATTCGCTAGTCTCCGCGTTCCAGACTTCCGTGCCGCAAGGTACTTTTACAATAAGGTCTTTCCCGTTTCGGCCATGTTTTTTGCTGCCTTGACCAGGTCCACCGTTTTTAGCCTTCTGGTGCGGAACAAAGTGTAGCCTTATCAGGGAGTCAACGTCTTTGTCCGCTTTAAGGATAACGTGTCCGCCCCGTCCGCCATCCCCGCCGTCCGGCCCGCCTTTGGGCTCGTATTTCTCACGCCTGAAGCTGACACACCCGTTGCCGCCCTTTCCGGCCCTGGCGAAAATAGTCACTGAATCTATGAATTTGCGAGATTTCATGGGAATGGGAAGCCTTGAATAAATACGGTCAACGTTGAACGGTTGCGCAGCTGGAATCGTTTGTCGTCCATCGGTTGCGTCATGTCTTTCTCCATTTGTAACCTGTAACCTGCAACTTGTAACCTCTGCAATACGCAACCCCAACCGTATGACGTTTCGAGCCGCGTAACCTCAACCGTAAACCGTTTGCATCGCAAACTTCTCGATATCTAATAACAGAAATTCAAAACTCGGGAAAGGGTTTACTTTGGACGGGATATTTGGGGCATTGGAACATTTGGATTTGTTTAGAGATTAGGATTTACGGTTAGTTGCTTTGCAACTAAACTGCGGCAGATTCGAGGACGCTGATACGTTTGCCGGCCTTCTCAAATTTTACAATACCGGCCTTAAGAGCAAACAATGTATCGTCTTTGCCG
>JBHORK010000022.1:0-35494 GCA_042565725.1 Verrucomicrobiota bacterium | reverse complement strand
TCGGCGGCCTGCCCCACCCTAACGGCGGCATCGGAATCAACAAAGAAAAACTCGACGCATCATGAATTGAAAAAGGAGATTGATCATTACCTGCACGAGAAAGAACGTATTCGAAAGATAGTCGGCCGGATCGGGGGTGTGCCGCGTACTACGGATAAAATCATAAACATATCATTCCTGCTCCTTGTAGGCATATCCTTCGCCGCATCAATATTCATTCAAGGCCTGGAATTTCTGCCGATTGAAGTGGCCGTTTTACTGGTATCACTGAAACTTATTTACGTGGTTACTCAAAATGCTAAACTGAACCATTCTCAATTCTGGATGCTTTCAACCATCGAATGGCGCCTGAACGAAATGGCAAAAGAACTGCGTAAAATAAAAAAGAAGGGTTAACAGTAGTAGTGATAAAAAAACATGAAAGAATGAAGAAATTTCAGACAGGATTAACAAGATCAACAGGATAAAGAATTCCCCCAAGCAAAGTCTATTTAACGGCAAAAATAATAATGGAGAAACAATGCCAAAACCAAACAAAATGATTTTTCGTCGCTTTGGACGTTCTTATCATCTCAACATTCAAACGGCCAAAAACCTGGAACAGATTCTTATCCTCGATGAAGCGCTTTGGGTAGCTACCGGCGCACCTCTCAAATCTCTTAATTGCGATCAGACCTTTCTCAAGATGGTTGACTCCGATTCCAACGGCAGAATCATGTGCTTTGAAACAAAAGAGGCTATACTATGGTTGTTAGACAACTTACAAGATAGAGACGGAATAACCGCGCACAGCAAAACTTTATCGATCAAAGCAATCAACGTAAAAACCGATGACGGTAAACGTGTTGCTCTCACCACAAAAAAAATCCTCAGCCAGCTTGGTGTTCCTGAATCCGAAGAAATAACTTTAGACCAGATTCGCAAAATAAAAGACCGGGCTGAAACCGCTTCCGGCGGCGAAGCTGGTGTTGTCCTACCTCAGTCAGCAGATTCAGCCAACGTCAAACAGTTTATTGACGATATTATTGATACAGTCGGCGGCCTGCCCCACCCTAACGGCGGCATCGGAATCAACAAAGAAAAACTCGATGAGTTCCTGGAACTGTCAAAAGCTTATCTTGCATGGCAAGCCAAAAGTGTTTTGCCTGATAACCAAACTCGCTCAGATATAATGCCTCTCGGAAAATCAACTCATGAAGCGTTTAAAATTTATACTGATCTCAAAGAAAAATTTGATCAATACTTCACACAATGCGCCCTCATATCACTCGACCCGCGCGCCGCAAAATACGTCGGCACAGGAGAAGAAGAATTCCAGACCGAGAATCTGAACAACCCTTCAACTATCGAAGAACTCATGAAGCAGGCACCTCTTTCCCCGCCGAGAAGCGATCGTTCTTTCTTCTGCGGACGAACAACCAATCCCGTCTACTCTGATCAGCTCGATTTATTCATGAAACAAGTTGCTAACCCGATATTCAAGCGCACCCCAAAAACCCTGACAGACCAGGATTGGGAAACGATCAAAGAGACATTTTCTGCTTATAACTCATGGCTGACTGAAAAAACAGGCGCACCTGTAGAAAAACTTGGAACAAAAAAACTCGAAACATACACACAAAAAAAACTTGTTCATACAATCCAAGGATTAATTGAAGAAAGCCATAGAAAAGCACTGGCATTTGACAATATCCGGCTTGTAGAAAAGCTTATTCTTTACCAAGCCAATATGCTGTCGTTTGTGAATAATTTCGTCAGCTTCCCGTATCTTTACGATCCCGCGCAAAGAGCCATGTTTGAGATGGGAACCCTCATTCTGGATGGACGTCATTTCAACTTCAGTGTTCAAACGGATAACCGCCAGAATCACAGCAGTGTAGCCAAAACCAGCAATATCTTTATCATCTACGCGGAAATATCGCCCGGAGAAACCAATGAAAAAGATTCTGTCGCCGCCAAAGCGAAATACGAAGTTGCTATTCCTGTTACTTCCGGAGGCAAAGGCAATCTCTGCGTGGGCAAGCATGGCGTTTTTCATGATGTTAATGGTAATGAATACGACGCCAGAATAATACAAATGATTGAGAACCCGATCAGCCTTCGGGAAGCTCTTGTTTCGCCTTTCCAGCGGCTTGGCAAACTGCTCAGCGGTAAAATAGAAGCAATGACCGCTTCTGCAGAAAAAAAACTGGACACTGCAGCAAGCGGCGCCATGAAAGAAATGCCGACCCGCGCGCCTTCCTCTCAAACCGCTCCTCAATCAAAAGGCCTGCTTGCCGGCGGTCTCCTTATGGGCGGAGGTGTTGCTATTGCCGCATTGGGTTCAGCGTTTGCATATATCGGAAAAACACTCGCAGGTGTTGGGCCGATTAAAATCATTCTCGGGATACTGATTGCTGTATTGGCTGTAGCTGTACCTGTGGCCATCATGGCTCTGCTCAAATTGCGAAGTCGCGATTTAAGCGCATTACTTGAGGGATGCGGATGGGCCATCAATGCTAGAATGCGTCTTACCTTCCGGCAGGCGCGTATGTTTACGCAACAACCCATGTATCCTGATACTGTCGCGGGAGTTATTTATCGCTGCATGATGTTCATCATACTCACTGCCGTTATCATTATGGAAGCTGTGATCATCGGTCAGCATATTAAAGGCTTTTAAGAGTTATTCGCTTTGTTGAATCGTGCAATGATAGTCCTCGGATCCGGCCTTAGCTCCGTCCTCGGATCCGTTGGATCCTATGGATACAGAGGACAATATAAATCAAACACCAAAAAATCTATTTACCCCATTAAATACGGCTATCGTTGATCGGTTGCGGCATCTCTTTTCCCGCCTATAACCTCTGCAATACGCAACCTCAACCGCATGACGTTTCCAGCTGCCTGTCCTGAGTTTATCGAAGGGCGCAACCCCAACCGCAAACCGTTTACAACGCAAATTCCTCATTGTTATTAAAGCCTTCTTATTGTATACTTTTAAAGATCTGTTCCAAAAAAGAAAGGTAATTAACATGAAAACCTCTCTCCTGTCTAATCTCTCAATTGAAAGATCGTCCTGGCGCAAGCAACTGGCAATTGCTTTTACATTAATGACTATTATCCCGCTGTTAACACTTACATATATTATCACCGCATACCTGATGCCTAATATTACGACACGCGAGAGCATGCTGGGGCTTGTAACTCTTAATGTGATTCTTGGCTGTGTGGGTTTTCTAATGCTCTGCAAAACAATTAATACTCTTACCAATTTTCGCAAATACCTCGAAAAAGTAGCCAGCGGAGACTTAGACTCCAAGCTGACAATTCGTAACGGCCCTGAAGTTACGAGCATAACCAAATCCGTAAGTATGATTGTTGATACTCTCCAGAAGGACAAAGAACGCCTGAAAAATACTTCCGCTGAATTAGCAAAGAAAGTGGAAAACAGAACAACGGAATTAAAACAAATAAATACAAAATTAAACAATGAGCTTTCGGAACGAAAAAAGACCGAACAGGACCTGCGCGACGCGAACATGAAACTCTCTGACGCGCTTTGCGATCTCAAAGAAATTCAAGGTGCGCTTATTCAACATGAGCGACTCAGCGCACTCGGCCAGATGGCCAGCGGTATAGCTCACGACTTCAACAACCTCCTTATGCCAATCGTCGGACTCAGTGAGTTTCTTCTTGCAAATCCAAAAGTCATGAAAAACGAAAAGGAGCTTACCGAAACCCTGAAAGATATTCACTCAGCGGGTGACGACGCCAGAAAAGTAGTACGGCGACTCAAGGAATTTTACAAATCTGAAGAAGGCATTGAACTTACCGCAACCAATATGAATGATCTTATTAAAAGAGTGATTACCATGACTCAACCACACTGGCAACAGGAACTGGAAGCCAAGGGTATACATATCACTATAAAAAAAGAGTTCGAAGAAATTCCGCCCATAGGAACAAACTCATCGCAAATACGCGAAGTCTTTACAAATTTACTCATTAATTCCATAGATGCAATGCCTGAAGGCGGAACCATAACTGTTCGATCCAGTTCCAGCGACAAATGGGTAACCATAGAAATAAGCGATACCGGCATAGGCATGACGGACGAAACACTGAAACAATGTACAGAACCATTCTTTACCACAAAAGGACTGCATGGAACAGGGATAGGCCTGTCAATGGCATTTGGAATTATTCGAAGACATCAAGGAACCATGCAGATAGAAAGCGAGCTTGGAAAGGGCACCACCGTAACAATCCGATTACCACTTATGATTTCATCCTCGACAGAAACCCAGACTGACCCCATTGGAGAAATGGATATAATAATACCTGCCCTGAAAATACTGATCGTAGAAGATGACAAGAGATCAAGAGATCTCATCAAAAAATATCTTGAAACAGATAAACACACCGTTACAACCGCCGACCGGGGCATAAAAGGAATAGAATCATTCAGTAAAGATCAATTCGACCTCGTAATAACCGACAGGGCGATGCCCGACATGAGCGGCGATAAAGTGGCTGCGACTATCAGCAAACAAAATCCCTTAATACCAATTATAATGCTGACCGGTTTCGGCGAAATGATGAGGGACCAGGGAGAATTACCGAAAGGTGTCAATACGGTTCTGGGCAAGCCGGTCACACAAAAAGAAGTTCAACATACAATCGCCAAAATATTTAAGAATCAGAAAAAAGCCAGCCATGCCTGATATTGACATAGACGGCCCAATCAAAATGCTTCTTGTGGAAGACGACCCCGACTCCGGAAATGCCCTGAAAACGATGTTGATTAAACGGAAAATCAACGTCACATTGGTACCTGACGCTGAACAAGCCCTGATCGAGCTTGAAAAAAATAACTATGATATTACCGTCGCGGATATCCGCCTCAATGGCATGAGCGGTATTGAACTGCTCCGGTGTATCAGAAGCAAACATCCCGAATTCCCTGTGATTCTTATGACTGGCTATGAAAGCCTGGATTCTGCAATCCAGGCAGTCAAACTCGGCGCGCATGATTATATCCTTAAACCGCTCAAGACCATTGAAAACCTGGTGTGGCCGGCAACAAAAGCCGTGCGCAGTAACCGATTACTTATCAAAAATAGGATTCTGGAAGCTGAACAGGTGCGCTCAAAAGAAGAACTGGAACAATCCCATCAACAACTTCAAGCGCTTGGCGCAAAGCTGGCGGAAATGGAAGAGGAATATCGCCGCCATTTGGGTGAGGAACTGCATGATCAGGTCGGCCATGCATTAAGCGCATTGGGCATAAGTCTCAATATCGCACGAAATCAGCTGTCGTCCCAAACCGACAAAAGTACCGTATCGCACCTTGATGACGCCATCAAACAAGTTGAGGAACTGGGACAACAGATCCGGATGGTTATGTGCGAACTGCGTCCTCCGGTACTCTACGACTACGGCCTGCTTGCCGCGCTTAAGTGGTACGGAAAACAATTTATTCTCCGAACAAACATATCCGTTAACGTCCGGGGCAAAACACTGTCGCCAAGACTTCCTCAAAATACAGAAATGATACTGTTTCGTGTTGCACAGGAAGCGTTGACCAATGTGGCAAAACATGCTAATGCAGATAAGGTAACAATTGAACTGGGCAGAACTGATTCCCTATTGCATTTAACTATTTCCGATAACGGAGTCGGTTTCGACATATCCAGCCGAATCAATAATAACGAACATCCATCATGGGGTCTCCTGCTGATGCGGGAACGAGCAGCATCGCTTGGCGGGAAAATGCATGTAGAATCACAACTTCAAAAAGGAACAAAAATTATCGTGGAAATACCGATAGAGAAGCGGGGAAGCGGAAAGAGTTTACCACCCGCGCTCCCGCGCTAGAGGCCCGGAGAAGGAAGAATAGAGAAGAGGGAGTGTTGCGTTAATTTGCTCGCCGAAAAATCGGCGTCTCAAATTTCCGCAACGGTTTGTGATAGGAAGAGAAGAGGAGGAACGACGAAACGAGATGCGGGATGCGGGATGCGGTTCGAACAAAATTCATCTTGCTATTTTTAACATTATTCACCAAAACTAATTGCAACGCGGCCACACTCATTAACACGATAATCGAAAGACATCATAAGCTTTGAAATCGCAAACAAAAAAAACAAAATCTGATATTATCAAGGTTTTTATTGCCGACGATCACGCGCTCCTGCGTGATGGACTGCGTTCGATACTGGAAAGGGAAGACGATGTCAAAGTTATCGGAGAAGCGGCAAACGGAAAGGACACAGTTCAACAGGTTAAAAAACTCAAACCTGATGTGGTAACAATGGACATCTCCATGCCGCTTCTCAACGGGATTGAGGCCACACGGCGCATATGCGAAGCCTGCCCTAAAACGCATGTTCTAATTCTTTCCATGTATGCCACAACCGAACACATTTACCATGCGCTGAAAGCCGGAGCCAGAGGGTATCTCCTTAAAGAATCCGCCGGAACAGACACTGTGAATGCCATACGCACTGCTTATACCGGCGAACGATACCTCAGCCCAAAAGTAGCCCGTATTATGGCAGACGACTATGTTTTTCAAGAACAAACATCTGGCAAGAAAAACCTTCTGGAGAATTTGAGTCAGCGTGAAACAGAAATTCTTCAACTGCTTACAGAAGGTAAATCCACCCAGGAAATAGCGAAAAATATGCATCTTGCCCGAAATACAATAGACACGTATAAAAGCCGGCTTATGCAGAAACTAGGAATTCATAACCTTCACGGCCTGATTAAATTCGCAATGAAACATGGGCTGATCCCACCTGAACAACCCGCAGATTCGTGAAGCGTATTGCGTATTGCGTATCTCGTATCTCGTATCTCGTATCTCGTATCTCGTATCTCGTATCCCGTATCCCGTATCCCGTATCCCGTATCCCGTATCCCGTATCCCGTATCTCCGAACAATCAAGAAATCACTACACAGTTTGTCAAGAAATCACTACGCAAACTGTCAAGATCTGCTGACAGACAAACCCGTCGCCAATAATGTATGATCCTCATTACCTTACCCCCCTCGGTTCTTAAACAACTGCATATAGGACAGGAAAAGTCATGGATATAAATGACACAATAGATATTGACAGACAAATCAAGCTTCTGCTTGTCGAAGACGACACTAATTCAGCAAACGCCCTGAAATTAATGCTGGATAAACGCGGAGTGCCTACCACTGTCACAGCGAATGCCCAAGACGCCTTACAACAATTCAAGAATAATAATTTCGACATAATCGTTTCAGACATCAGACTCAAAGGCATGAGCGGCGTTGACCTTCTGCGTCATGTAAGAAAAGAACATAGAGAATTTCCCGTAATACTGCTCACCGGATACGACAGTCTTGAATCCGCAATTCAGGCCATCAGGCTCGGGGCCCAGAACTATATCCTCAAGCCCCTTAAAGTTATAGAAGATCTTCTGGCGCCGGTTGAAAAGGCCGTCAAAACTCACAGGCTGGCCCAGCGCAATAAAATCCTGGAAACCAAACTGAAAGAAAGTGAAATAACAGAAAAACAACTTGGCACAATAAAAGAATTCGCCTCCGGTGTTGCTCATGACCTTAACAACATCATGGTGTCTTGCGTTGGACTTCCAGATCTGACCTTAACATCACTTAAGCAGCTTAATACAACGGATGACATAAATGACATCTGTGAAAACATAGAAGCTATTCAGTGCGCCGCATTAACAGCCAGAGATATCATTGTTGACCTTCAAACTCTCAGCAGAAAACCAAGAGACGGCGCAAGTCCATTAAATTTAAATGAGGTTGTCGAAGATTACTGGCAGTCTTCGCATTATGTCAATCTCAAGACAACAGCCTATAACATTAAAATTGAGAAAGAATTGGACGAAGATCTACAGCAGGTCAATGGTGTATTATCTCTTCTTTACCGTATAGTCATGAATCTCGTTGTGAATGCGTGTGACGCAATGCCCGAAGGCGGCAGAATTGTTATCAAAACTTATAACAAATGTGTACAGAAAGATATCGCCGCATACCAATTGATCAGGGAAGGAGATTACGCGGTATTGTCTGTTTCGGATTCCGGGACCGGTATAAGCAAAAAGAACCTGGAACATATTTTCGATCCATTCTATACAAAGAAAAAATTGAGCAGAACCAGCGGCACAGGACTCGGCTTAACGATAGTCCGGGGAATACTTCAGGAACACATGGGGTATATTGACATCAAAAGTGAGCCTGAAAAAGGGACCGAATTCATATTATATTTCCCCGTCGCTAAAACGGACAATGAAAAACAAGCTGACAAACTGGCCCCCATGCGCGGCGCCGAGACAATACTCGTCGTGGATGACATAGCTGAACAGGCAGACATTACAAAACAATTTCTGAAAAAACTCGGTTATAATGTTGTAACAGCATCAAGCGGCCGGAAAGCCATTGAATTATATAACAGCAGGGCGCAGAACTCAAAAGTCCACCCCGCCAGAAAAAGATATTTCGATCTCCTTCTTCTCGACATGCGCCTTGAAGAAGACTTTGATGGACTCGACACTTATCGAGAAATATTAAATTATCATCCTTTTCAGAAATGCATTATTGTGAGCGGCTTCCCTGCAACCAAAAGAATCAAAGAAACCATGTCGCTTGGCGCCACCCGGTTTCTGAGCAAACCATTCACAATGCAGAAACTCAGCCGCGCCGTAAGATTGGAACTGGACCACGTACTATGAAACATGTCAAAACCGATATCGGGAAAAATGTAATAATTCTCGGCGGCTGCGGGAAACTGGGATATGAAGTAGCGCACCTGCTTCTTCTATCAACAAATATACGTTTAACAATATGCGGACGTAAAAAACATGAAATAAAGAGAGTAGCCAAAGAACTGAACATACTATTCCCAAAAAACCGTGTGACACCGCGGATGGCCGATATCTCCGATTTCGACAGCCTGACACAAACCCTTCAGGGGCATGACGCGGCAATCGTCTGTACCTCCGGATCAAAACATACTGAAAACATCATAGGCGCCGCACTGGCTAACAAAGTAGATTGCATAGATGCCCGATACCCTCAAAAAGCCGTTCATAAAATCAAATCATTTGCCAACTCGATAGAAAAAGCCGGTATCCGTTTTGTTCTGCAGGCAGGGCATTTACCGGGTCTCCCCTCCTCTCTACTGCGCTACGCTAACCAGAGATTCGACAGCCTTAAACGGGTTGTCCTGGCCACGGCAATACAAACACCTTCATGTAATTCCCTGGGCGCCGCTAAAGAAATGGTGGAAATCATTCAGGACCATAAAGGAACAATTTACCACGACGGGCAATGGAAAAAAACGTCACTCAAAGACACTGAGAAAATTGATTTCGACCCGCCTTTCGGCAAGCGGACCTGCTTCCCTGTCCACCTGGAAGAAATGTCCGGACTGCCGGAACAGTTCAGCGTAGAAAAAACTGGAGTTTATGTTAGCGGAATGAACAAAGTTGTGGACTATTTACTGATTCCATTTATTATGGCATCTAGTAAAATCAAGGGATCGGTATATTTTCATACTTTCGGTAGAGCGCTTATGTGGAGCATTAACCTTTTTTCCAGCCCGCCGTTCGGCGCTGTTTTCAAGATGGATGCGGAAGGCGTAAACAAACAAGGTAAACCCGAAACTATTAAACTGACGGTCCAGCATGATAACAGTTATTTTTTTGCGGCTTCCGCTATTGTATCGCAATTGCTGCAGTTCTTTGAACACTCTACCGCCAAAATCCGGCCGGGACTGTGGTTCATGGGGCATCTGGTAGATCCGGAACGTATGTTAAACGACATGGAAAAGTTCGGTGTCAAAATAAGCAGGAATTGATAGGAAGCGGGTTACAAGAGTTACAAGTTACAGGTTACATGAAATGGAAAATGGCTCTAAAATTAAAAGGTTTGAGGATTTAATAGCGTGGCAAATTGCCCGGAAGGTAACGAATGCTGTTTATGCTTTGGCGAAGGCTCCACTTGTTTCAAGAGATTATGGATTTGTTGATCAGATCAGACGCGCTGCAGTGTCAATAATGAATAATATAGCAGAAGGTTACGAACGCGGCAGCAATAAAGATTTTGCGAAGTTTTTGTTTATTTCACGTAGTTCAGCAGGAGAAGTCAGAAGCATGTTATATGTTGCTTTAGATCAGAAGTATATTGATCAAAAGACATTTGAGGAGCTTTTACAGTTATGTGAAAAATGTTCCAGGACAATCTGGAGCTTGACTAAAAGCATAAAGGCCAAACCTGACTGGACAGAATTGTAACCTGTAACTTGTAACCTGTAACTATATAAGGAGAAAGATATATGAGAAACGCGGTCAAACTATTACTCGGCATGGCAATTATAACTGGATGCGGAATCACATCTTTTGCTAACGGCTACAAAATCCTTAACGTCAAAAGTGGAAAAGCCACTGCCATGGGCGAAGCGTTCATAGTGCAGGCCGATGACCCTTCGGCAATTGCTTTTAACCCCGCAGGACTCGCTCAATTGAAAGGAAACCAGGTAAACGTCCATGCCACAGTTTGTAACGCATATATTACACACCATAGTCCTGCCGGAGTCTCTACAGACAATGAAGACAAGTGGCAGACTATTCCATCGGTCTTTGTAACCACGGATATGATGGGGTTCGAAAACGTGACTGCCGGTATAGGCATCTCTCTCCCGAACGGCATCTCCAGCGAATGGGCGGAAGACAGCTTCGCGCGATATGTTGCGACCTATTCGGAACTGACGGTGGCAGATATTAACCCGGCGCTGGGCATGAAAGTCTCGGATAACGTGATGATCGGGGCCGGTGTTAACTATTATTATTCAACCGCACAACTCGAGAGTATGGCGGATGCCGGAACATTGGCGGGCGGACTTCCAATCGGAATAGATGTTCCCGGCAAGCTGGAAGGCGACGGAACAGCCTGGGGCGGAAATGTCGGATTGATTTATAAAATCAACGAAAAACACAGTGCTGCTGTCACTTATCATCATGCATACAGCATTGACTATGACGGAGATATGACCGTCGGCGGGATACCAACCGACATAGAAGCATCTCTGGATTTTCCCGCTGTTGTGGTTGCGGGTTACGCGTTGAGACCAACTGACAAATGGACCGTCGAATTCAATGCCGACTGGACCGACTGGAAGTCTGTTGACGACATCGAAATCCGGTCCGACATCCCGGGCCTGATCAACATTGATCAGAAACAGGATCTGCGCGATACAATCGCGTACAAGTTCGGCGCGCAATATCAATATACCGACAATCTGGCACTGCGCTGCGGTTATATATACAATGAAAAAGCAACTCCCGAAAGAAACTGGCGCCCCAGCCTGCCGGACACCGACGTTCATTTCTTTACCGCGGGATTCGGATACGACATCGGCAATCTTACCATAGATACGGCCCTCCAGTTTGTTCATTATGAAAAGCGCACCATTGACAACAACGTGGACTGGAACGAGCTGACTTCATTGTCCAGCGTCGACGGCACGTATCGCACGTGGGCGCCCTGCGCAAGTGTTGCGGCTACATATCGGTTTTAATTTCCGGTATTCATTTAACGAGAATAATGAAAGTCGATTCAGACAATTATACTCTGGCTGATTTTCTGCAATCAGAAAACGGCGACATCTTTGCCAAAGCAAAGGCTTTCTCTGACTTCCTCAGCGATTGGAAGGACAAAGGCACATATTCCTATCATCGCCTGGTAACCTCCGCCTGCACCACTGGAACCACAATCCGTGATCGGGCAACAAACCATGAAAAAGCCATGATCGTGCTGGCATCAAACAATTACCTTGGACTCAATATGCGGCCGGAGATCATTTTGGCAGCCCAGAATGCTGCGGCCCAATACGGAACAGGCATGTGCGGATCGCGTTTTCTGAGCGGAACATATGACCTTATAGAGGAATTGGAACGGCAGTTGGCAGAGTTTGAGAGCTGTGAGGACGCAATGGTGTTCACTTCCGGTTACCAGGCAAATGTAGGCACTATTTCAGCGCTGATGCGCCCCAAAGATATGGCGTTCATTGATCGTCTTTGCCATGCCAGTATTGTTGACGGATGCCGGCTGGCAGGCTGCAAGTTCCGAACATTCAAACACAATGACATGAACTCCCTTTCCAATCTGCTGGCGAAATCAGACGGCAAATGCAAAGGAAAACTTATCATAGCTGAAGGTGTTTTCAGTATGGATGGTGACACAGCTCCGCTTCCGGAAATTACTAAACTCGCGGAGAAATACGGCGCGAAAGTAATGGTGGATGAAGCCCACGCGACAGGCGTGCTTGGCCCAAACGGACGCGGCACGGTAGAACATTTCGATCTGCATGGAAAAATAGATGTCATTTTAGGAACATTCAGCAAGACACTGTCGGCAACCGGCGGTTTCATAGCGGCCTCCAGAGAAGTAATCAATTATGTGCGGCATTACGGACGTTCATACATGTTTTCAGCAAGTCCCACGCCATCTGTTGTTGCAACCGTGCTTACCGCGCTCCATATTGTCCGGAGAGAGCCCTGGCTGCGCAAACAGTTATGGGACAATATTAAATATCTGCATCGTGAGCTTAAAGGCTGCGGATTCAGCATTTCTCCTGACCCAGCCGAGTCCGCAATCATAACAATCCTTGTGGGATCAGACACAACAGTGCGCCGTATGAGCAAAAAGATTTACGAAAAAGGCCTGTTCACCAATACAGTGGCCTATCCTGCCGTCCCGCAAAATCAGGGAAAAATCAGGCTCAGCGTTTCCGCCATACACACACACGATCAACTTGACAAGGCTGTAGAAATATTAAGTACGGCTGGCAAAGAATACGGGATTGTGTAATCTAATCGCCCGCTTTAAACATCTAAAAAAATCTCGGGCAAAATTAGACGGAAAGTATTATATGAGAAAACTTCTACTTATTCATCCCTGCTCACAATCTCAGTTTTCTGGATTTGGAGACACTGCTGCATGGGGAATGCCCCCTCTTGCTCTGGGATATGTTGCTGCACTTACTCCTCCATCATGGAAAATAAAAATCGTTGATGAATATACTGACAAACTGGACCTGAATGAAAAGGTTGATTTAGTCGGAATTTCAACATATTCAGTTAATGCAAACAGGGCTTATGAGCTGGCAAGCAAATTTAGAAAGAGAGGGGTTGCTGTAGTATTAGGCGGCATTCATGCGTCAATGGTTCCGCAAGAAGCGTCAGAATATGCCGATGCTATAGTAGTCGGTGAAGCTGAATCTATTTGGCCTAAGGTTATATCAGATTTTGAAAAAGGAAATCTGCAGAAAACATATCATGGAGAACGACTATCTTTAGAAAACCTTCCTGTTCCGCGCCGAGATTTAATATCCGACAAATACGAAATGGATGTTATCCAAACTACTCGAGGATGCCCTTTCGGGTGTGAATTCTGTAGTGTAACTGCTTTTAATGGCGCAGAATACAGAATGCGCCCTGTCGATGAAGTGCTTGATGAACTACAGCAAATAAAAAAGAAACTTGTTTATTTTATTGATGATAACTTCCTTGGGATAGGCCATGATAACGGCAAAAGAGCTCTAGATATTTGCAAAGGCATGATAAGCAAGCGATTAAACAAGATATGGGTGACTCAAGCATCAATAAACATAGGCTCTTGCAATGAACTTTTGCGATACGCATATAAAAGTGGCTGCCGCGCTATTTATATAGGTTTTGAATCTATTATACCGGAAACCTTACAGGAGATGAAAAAAACTGTAAATTTACGCATTGGGATTGACGGTTGTAAAAAAGCCATAAGAAATATTCACGCACATGGCATATGTGTAATAGGAGCTTTCATCTTCGGCAATGATCATGATGATGTCACAGTATTCAAAAAAACCTTAGACTTTATAAATGAAACAGGAATAGATGTGGCTCAACTCGGCATTCTCACACCATTTCCCGGAACAAAATTATTCAAGAAACTACACAAGGAAAACAGGATAATATCTAACATCTTTCCAGATGATTGGAACAAATGTGACACTGATCATATCATGTTTATGCCCAAAAATCTGGATATTATTGAGCTGACTAGAGGCATGGATTATCTTGCCAGAAAGATTTTTACTCCCAAAACCGCTCTTTCTCGTGCCGTAAAATCGTTTATTCGCACGAAAAGCATTACCGGGGCCTTTCTTTCATATAACTTCAACAAAGATAGTTGGGCAAATTTTGACACCAATCGTAAATTTTCGTTACCGGTTAGCTAAAAAATATATGCAAATGAAAATCAAGACTTATCAAAGCATTACAGAATTAGAAAACAAACAATGGAACTCAATTACTTCTCAAAATAATATCATCTGCAAACATGAATACCTTAGATCCATTGAAGAATCGAACATCAATAATTGTAAATATTTTTATCCCGTTGTTTATGAAGGCAATAAGATTATCGCTCATACCTGTGTTTACTTCATAAGCACAGAACTCGATACTTTTGCTAAAGGATTTCTTAAAAAAAGCACTACTGCCGTGAGAAATATCTGGAAAAACTTCCTGATTCTGAGATCCGTTGAATGCGGCACTCCCGTTGCGCTGGGCAGCACCATCTCTTTCCTGGAAAACTCAGACAAACATGCGGCCCTGGCGCAGATCGTGCACGAGATTGAACGATTAGCTAAAGATTTAAAAGTTGGAGTGGTACTCTTCAGAGACTTTTACAATAATGAACTGAATTTATACGATCAATTACAAAACACAGGATACAAACGCATAAATAATCTACCCAGCGCCAAACTAGGAATCCACTGGAATAGTTTTGATGAATATCTTAATGCTATGCGAAGGAACTACAGACGAAAGATATTAGTACAGCAAAAACGATTTCTCAAAAACGGTGGATGCATTGAAATCTTGCAGGATTTCTCGCATTGCACCCTTGATCTTGAAAGATTGTGGAAGAATGCTTATGATCATGCCAGCGAATACAGGCGAGAGGTATTAACCCAAAACTTCTTTAAAAACACAGACCATTACCTTGGAGATCGTTCCGCCGTTATTTTAGCTAAAGTAAATAACAGCCTGGTTGGCTTTGCATTGCTATTATTTGACCATGACACCGTTATTCCTCTTTTTTGTGGCTTGGATTATTCATATAATAGGGAACACTGTGTATATTTCAATTTGCTTTACAAAGTGATTGAAACAGGAATAGATCGAGGCATGAAGGATATTGATTTTGGCATCACAACCATGGAGCCTAAGTTGGATTTAGGCGCGGTTGTTGTTCCTCTTTACATGTACATGAAACATCTAAATCCTATTTTAAACTATTTTGTTCCTAAGGCATTCGATATAATGACTCCCAAAAAATCACTGCATTCTCGGAACGTATTTAAGCATCATGAATAACACTTTTCCTGTCAGCAAAATAAAAACACAAGATACTGCCATGGAGCTAAGATGCGTGGTTGCCGCACCTGTTTTGAGTTTTCTTATTGAAAAATACGGCATAAAAAAAACCGAGCAAATCATTTCTGAAACACAAATGAGCATGGAATACTTATCCGATGAGAACAACTGGATCAGTTTCGATTATTTTTCCTGTTTACTCCAGAAACTTGTAGAAATCACTAACGATCCAATGTCTCCATTCTACTCTGCCCAACAATACACCAACACGAAATCATATAAGGCTATTGGGTTTCTGGTAACACATCTTGGATCGCCTGCAACAATGTATAAATTATTCGTTAAATTTCATAAATTATGGAATAAAATAGGTAACTGTAAAATATTAGAGTCCGGTAGTAATTCCTGCAAAATCTCCATTCAATTTCCCCGCCATAAGTTAAATGCGAACAATTGCTTAGCAATACAAGGGGGCTTAACAGCATTTCCGCATATAGCAGGTCTTCCTTTTGCTAAACTGGAAGAAACACAATGTGCATGCAAAGGAGCTGATTCCTGTGTATACAACATCACATGGACAAACAAACCAGAAAGAATTTGGGGACTGACCGGATTTATTACAGGCTTAAGTATTGGCCTGTTAATTGTTTTCTTCTTTGGTGCGAATTCTTACTGTTTTGCAATCACAATATTACTCTCTCTTCTTGGATATTTTATAGGGCGTGAATGGGACTACAAGAACCGTTTGTCAAATGTATACATTCATCACGAAAAAACAGCGATCTCACTTCTAGAAACAGTAAGAACAACCGAAAGGCTGAACAGAGAACTGCAGCAAAGAGTCATACTGAGAACCGAAGAACTATCGCACGCCAATGACGCGCTCAAAAAAGCAGTGGTCGAGCTCAACAAAAGCCAGGAGGCACGGCTGTTGGCTGAAAAACAGGCCGCTGTAGGTACGCTGGCCGGAGGGATGGCGCACGAAATGAACAGCCCGATCAATGCCGCCAGATTATCGGTGCAGGCACTGGAAGAAGAACTCTCAGATACAAGTGAACTTGGTCACATACTTAAAACTATCAGCAATTCAATGGACAGATGCTGCCGAATAGTTAATAACCTGCTCTCATTCTCAAGAGAACCAAGACGCTACACTAACAGCCGCATTGACGAAACACTTAAAACAACAATTGAATTGTTCAATACAGAACAAACCGGCAATATCAAACTTAATGTCGATATACAACCTGACATACCACCGCTCAATCTGGATGAACTGCAGATACAGCAGGTAATCTTCAACCTGCTCAATAACGCCTCCGACGCCATGAACGGCAAAGGGCGGATTGACATCAGCCTGAAAGCAGAAGAACACGACGTTGTGCTGACCGTTCAGGATTACGGGCCGGGCATAAGCAAAGATATTATAAAGCACATTTATGACCCATTCTTTACCACAAAATCCCAAACCGGGAAAGGACTGGGACTCGGTCTTGCAATAACATATCAACTGGTAAAGAAAAACGACGGAACAATAGAAGTTTCAAGCGAAGCAAACAAAGGCGCCATCTTTACCGTCCGCTTCAAAAAAGAATCACAACCGCAACAACAAACATTACTGGAACTAACCGAACGCCCCGCAATCCTGAACATAGAAGACGACCAGTAACAGAAATCAAAATATCTCGCAGAGCACACAGAGAAAAGAAGAGAATTTAGATAAAATATTAACTGAGCATACGGGCACTACAGGAATCAGACCTTGCTTATTGACTTTGAAGTTCCCTGTAACCTCTGTAACCCTTGTAACCTGTAACCTCTCTGCCCGCGTAACCCCAACCGCCCGCCTGCAACGCAAACTCCTCTTTACATTTACACCGGTTAAGTATATGGTTTCATGCTTTTATGGAAACGAATACTCACAATTTGAAATGCATAAATTGCGGAGCAAAGTGCTGTAGATATCTGGCCCTTGAAATCGACAAGCCTAACTGCAAAAGAGAATTTGATCATATTCGCTGGTACTTAAAGCATAAATATGTTCATGTTTTTATTGATCACGATGCTAGTTGGTATCTGGAGTTTGAAACACCATGCGAGGAATTGGGGTCAGATCATCTTTGCAAAAATTATGATCATCGCCCCAAGATATGCCAGGATCATGGAGCAGAAGACTGGTCTGAAGAATGCGAATTTCATCCTGAAGGAGAAGCGTATGTAGAACGCTTCTCAAACGCTGAAAGCTTTGAAGAGTATCTAGATAAAAAGAACATTGATTGGCGCTTTAAATACTGATCCCTGCTCTACCCCGAGCCGATTGCGCTGTAAAGCGAATCGGATGGAGTATTGGAGCCTTGGAGTAATGGAAAAATGGAGGAGATAAGGCCTTAGCCTGCAATCTTCAAGCTAATTGAACTTTTCATTTAAAAATTTGTCATTCCTGTAACCTTTGTAACCCCTGTAACCTCTGTAACCTGCCTCGCTCAATACTGCCTTGCGGTATTATTCAAATATGCATAGAATATTATTCTGAAAACTGGAGATCATATTCATGAAGAACACGTTATTTGAAATAGGCGCCGATGGAATTGACTCAGACCAGATAGTCAAAGAAATCCGGAGGTCCGTTGATAAGAAAATCCAGGAAGGGGTATACACAGACTCACAAGTGGCTCGAGCTGAGATGACAAATCTTGCGAACATGAAAAACGAAGAACAATTTCTCGAATGTTATCTTGAATGCCTGCGGGAAGCTGTTTTCGTTGATATAAGCGATTTTGATATACATGAACGGCGGCAGGCTTTCAGTGGGTTCTTCATAAGGGTAAAACGTGTGATATGGAAATTTCTCAAATTCTATACTTATCGTCTATGGTCCCAGCAGAATCGGGCGAACGGCCTTCTTCTGGGCGCTATAGAGGGGGTTGACAGCCAATACCGCGACCGAATCAAAAAACTGGAAGAACGCATCAAGAAACTGGAAGACCAGGATTTAACCTAATAGACAGTACAAGAAAAGGCATATCGCAGAGGTTAAAGAATTTTGAACAGGATAATCCACCTATGAGTGAATTCTTGCAAAATGAGAAGTATTGTTTATATCCAAAACGTACAGGCAGATTTTAAAAGCTATGAACTTGGGCATGACTTCCGCCGGGAGGCGGATGTAAACCGCAGGAAGAATTTCGTTTCCTGAGTCTTCGAAGGATTCGAAAATCTTCCTGCATCTTTAGGTTAACAGACTAGAAACAGAGTTTTGCAGGACCAGCTAAATAATGTCAAAATCCAAACACATATGTTTTGTCGCTCCACGCTTTCCTGAAGGTCCAACCGCAGGCGGCGCCGAAACCCTGCTGAGAAATCTAGCTGAGCGGGCCGTCTTGAAAGGACAAAAAGTAACATTTCTCACAACGTGCGCTAAAAACCATTTTACATGGGCAAACGAACTGCCAGCCGGCCGAAAAGATATAGACGGTCTGGAAGTAATCTTCTTTCCTGTAGACGAAGACCGGAATATCAAGGCATTTCTGCAGGTGCAGGATACAATAAGCCGCGGTTCTTCTGTAACACGCGATGAAGAAGACCTGTGGCTTCGCAATAATATCAACAGTAAAGCGCTCTGCGAACACCTGCGGAAGCATGGAAACAAATACGACCGAATAGTGACTGGCCCATATCTGTTCGGCTTGATTTATTTCGCTTCTCTTATACACCCCGAAAAAACACTTCTTGTTCCATGTCTGCACGATGAACCGTTCGCCTACCTCGACTGTTTTAATGAAATGTTCAGAAAAGTTAGCGCCATTATATTCAATTCAGAACCCGAACGCGATCTCGCGTGCCGCCTTTTCGATCTGAGCGACAAAAAATCTGCCGCGGAACTTCATGTCATTGGTATGGGATTCACTCCATTTAAAGCTGACGCGGAATCATTCTCCACAGACCATAATGTTACAGCGCCATATGTTCTTTATTGTGGCAGACGCGAAGCCATGAAGGGTACTCCGCTGCTGATCGACTATCTTACCGCATTCCGCGCTCGGACAGGAAAGGATATAAAACTTGTTTTAACAGGAACAGGGATTGTTGATATACCTGACGAATTTGCGCCTCATGTAATTGATCTCGGCCTGGTTTCGGAAACTGAAAAACGCAGAGCTATGGCCGGCGCTACGGTATTTTGTCATCCGTCCGTAAACGAAAGCTTTGGCATTGTGCTTATGGAATCATGGTTGGCTGGAACCGCAGCCCTTGTGCATGCGAAAAGTGAAGTATTGCGTTATCAATGCAGCAAGAGTAACGGCGGGTTATGGTTCAGGTCCTACCCGGAATTCGAAGAAGAGCTGATGCTTCTTCTCGAAAAACCGGAACTCCGCCGAAAACTGGGTGATGCAGGTAGAGAATACGTACTCAGGGAATATTCATGGGAAAAAGTCGAAGAAAGATTCTTCAAAGCATTGGAATAGACGTTGCCAAAAAAAGTACAAGCCTAATGGAGATTGAATATTCAACAGCCAACAAGGAATATCCAATGTCCAAGTAAAAGACTTTGTCACAATCACGCAAAAAATGACGTATTGTCTTTTTCTGCTGCGGATCAAGTTCCGATGTTCGGCTGGAAATTCCTTGTTGGTTATTGGATATTGAAACTGCCCATCCAAAAAGACCTTTTCGGATGGGCTCTACTTGGTTGCCTGGGCAGTGTCAGAGATGGCGTTTAGATCTTTAGTAACTTCTTTAAGAGCCTTTTGTATCACTCCAACCTTTTCAATAATCTCGGCAAAACGATACATGTTGTCTGTTCGTTTTTTTTCTAAACTATCCCGCCGGATGTTCAACTCCTCTATTTCGTCTTCAAGCTCACTGATCTTGGCCTTCGCCTGGGAAAGGGATTTCCTCAGGGTAACCATCCGCATTTCTTTCACTTCCTCAGTGCCATCTATATCATCAATCTCCATGCCGTCAGGAATCGGCACTTGAACGTTTTTGCCGCAATCCGTGCATGGAATAGTCAATCCCGCACCTTTATAATCTATAGCAAGACTTTTACCGCAGATTGGACAATCAAAAACGATATCGGTTTCTTTTATCTCTGTATCCGTACTTTTCACAGCTGAAATTTACTCCCGTTAAGAAGCGTTTAAATAATCGGCATCTGAAAAAATTTTTCAGTGTCGACTAAGATACGCTTTTAGTAATCTGCTCCCTTTTTATACAGGCAGCACAAACCATACGTCTTACTACAGCACCCTTTTCGAGAATTTTGACACGCTGAAGGTTGGGCAAAAATCTTCGTTTGCTGATTCCCGTAGTGTGAAGACCTATCCCGCCTTTCTTCTTTGCCAGACCACGCCTTACGATAGACTGGCCCGTCATGGCTCCTTTTCCACAAATTTCACATGCTTTCAAACTTTTCTCCCTTATTTGTCACCTGATTGCATTTAACAACTTACAACTTACAGAAAAGCCTCTACAGGAAACAAGTAAAATCACACACTCTGCGCAATACGAAAATCCTTTATATTTAGCTGTAAACGGGAAAATCCCTTATACGTATTCTCCTGCAGACGAAATATTATGTCGAATGGCGCGTCGGGCACCTGACGATCCCCCATATTAAACGCTATCGCCTCCATCTGAGTGCCGCCTGAAGCCACTATCATTTTCAAGTGACCACTGCCCACCAGCTTCGGACACCCCACTACCCGCACATTTCTTACGCCCCATACAGGAGCCGGATTACCGAACCCGAATGGGCCCAACTTTTCGATACCATCCCAAAGCCGCCTGTCCGCTTCACCCAGAGTGATCCAGTCATCTACTCTATAAACACCGCCCAGATCACAATCTTTCAATTTTTCTGCACATAATTCATTAAAACGTTTACGAAACGCTTCAAGCCGGCCCTCTTCTATTATTAAGCCCGCAGCCATTGTGTGACCACCGAACGAAAGAAGAAGATCTGAACACTTCTCAAGAATACATACCACATCCGCCCCTTCAATACTCCTGCATGAACCACGTCCCTGCCCATGGTCATCAAACCCAATCACAACAGTTGGTCTACGGTAACGACTGCAAATTCTCGACGCCGCGATGCCGACAGTACCTGTGTGCCACCCTTTTCGTCCCGTAACAATGCCAAAATCAGAACTATCATCAAAATAAGCCTCTATTTCCTCTAAAGCCTGCGAGACTATTCCTTCCTCAATACGCTTTCTCTCGCGATTAGCTTTTTCAAGCTTTGAAGCAAGCTGCCGGGCCCGGTCACTGTCCGTGGTCAAAAACAATTCCAGTGCAGGATCAGCATCACCAAGTCTTCCGGCAGCGTTCACGCGGGGCCCAATCATAAATCCAATATGGTAACTATCTATCTTCCCTGAAATTCCAGCCGTCTTTATAACAGCATCCAGACCGACTTTCTTTCCTGTAACATCGCCGGAACTTTCCGATGCGTATCCCGCCTTATTAATACGCATAAGCCCGCACTTGACCAGGATTCTATTTTCACCGAGAAGCGGCACAACATCAGCAACGGTACCAATCGCTACAAGGTCAAGAAAATCTCTTAAATCAATTGTTCCGATTTCCTTTCTTTCCTCTTTCATCCCGCGTTTAATCAATGCATGGCAAAGCTTAAACGCCACCCCTACTCCGGCAAGACACGTAGTGTCCGAGTTATCATCCAACTTAGGATTAACAACTGAAAACGCCGGCGCCTTTTCCCCCGCAATTTCATGATGATCTGTCACAACAACATCAACATTTGTATTGCTGATGGATCTTATTGCATCAGATGAACACGTTCCACAGTCAACGGTAACTATCAAATCCGGTTTATGAATATCAATACAGCGATTGAGCGGTTCAGTACGCAGTCCGTATCCATCGGTTACGCGATTGGGTAGAAAGAACGTTACATTCCCTCCTATTACGCGAAGCACAGAAACCAGAAGTGCCGTGCCCGTTACTCCATCAGCGTCATAATCACCAAAAACTGTAATTTTCTCGCCGCTCTCCACTGCCTGCCATATACGGCTGACAGCACTGTCCATCCCTTGGAGATCAAACGGGTCAGAGAGATTACTTAGCCGGGGGTTCAGAAATCGCTCAGCGTCAGCCGCATTCTCAAAGCCACGCGAGGAAAGCACAACAGCTATGGGCAAAGAAATGTTCAGTTCTGCCGCTAACTGTTCCGCTCGTTGTTCGTTTACCGGAACTGTCTGCCAATGCCTAACAGAATGTTTTGAAGAATTTGATTCTTTAGCCTGCATATTGCATCAGTTCGTTTTGTTCATACTATAATCTGTTATAATTTTATGCTTCACACAAAAAAATTAATAGTTTTTTAACAGGATTACAGGATAAGGAGACAGGATTCCCAGAGATTTGGATGCTGCAGAAATTTCCTCCGATATCCTTCCGCCTTCGCCAAGGCTTCGGAGGACAAGTCGGAATCGAAGTAAATTTCTGCAGCGGTCTGTTTGATTATGGAGATACCTGCCCTGTGCTCTATTCTGAGCTGCTTACAGCGTCAGTGTTTTGATGTCGAGGTTAATCCCTTACAACCAGCGAGCGAATTAATGGTCATGCTCCTGCATGTCCATTAATTCGAGAGCAATCCCGAAAACATCCTGTTATCCTGTCAACATTCTCCTTCTTACCCAGAGATTCGTCGGAAACCTATATTATTTTCCCGACCCGCCAAGTTCAGGCTTCTTGTCGCGATGCCAGAGAAGCACAACCGGCGTGGCAACAAATATAGAAGAATATGTGCCGGCAATCACACCGATAAATAACGCTAGAGCAAAATCATTGATAGCCCCGCCGCCAAACACTAGAAGCATTACGACAGTAATAAGAGTTGTAAGGGAGGTCAGCAAAGTACGACGCAGTGTCTGGTTCAAGCTCAGATTGCAAATTTCCTTAAAGCTCTTGTTGCGTGCCACTTTCAAATCTTCGCGTATCCTGTCAAACACAACGATAGTATCGTTCACAGAATACCCCACAATAGTCAATAGAGCGGCAACCACAGGCAAACTGAGTTGCCTGCCGCATAGGGAATATATTCCCGCGGTAATAAGCACATCATGCATTAATGCGGCAATCGCGCCTATCGCGAAGCCAAACTCAAATCTGATGGAAATATAAACAATGATTCCCACTAAAGCCCATACAATGGCCCATATGGCCTTTTTCTTCAGTTCCGCTCCCACCTGCGGACCAACCTCATCTTCCTGCGAGATCTTGAAACCTGCCTCGGGAAATCCTGTTAAAAGTGCGCTCTTGGCTATTTCGACGGGTTTTTCGCCATTGATCAGGTCCGGACCGATTCTGACCATAAGAAACTCGTCACTGCCATCCATTTCTTTTTGATACTGAGGATAGACTTCTTTTATGCCCGTATTATTAAGCATGTTTCTGACCGACTCAACAGGCTCTTTGTTATCAAAAGTAAAACTCACGGATGATCCTCCGGTAAAGTCAATACCGAAAATCTCGCCGGGACTTTTGATGCCGCGAGTGATCATTGTTCCGCATGACGCAACAATAAGAACAACCGACAGGAACGCCGCAATTTTCCGTTTTCCCACAAAATCAATAGCGGTATCCTTGATAATGGTCAGCATCTTCAATGTCTTAATCTTCATCGATGATTCCATTACACCGAAGAACAGTTTCGTCACTACAAGGGCAGTGAACATACTAACCAGTATTCCCGCGCAAAGAGTAACGGCAAACCCTCTTATCGGTCCGGAACCGAATATGAAAAGTATTATACCTGTCAGAAGAGTTGTAAGGTTAGCGTCCACAATAGTTACGAAGGCTCTGTCGTATGCCGCGGTGATGGCACTCCAGAACCGTTTGCCTGTCCGGAGCTCTTCCCTTAATCGCTCGAAAATAAGCACGTTGGCATCAACCGCCATACCAATTGTCAGAAGTATCCCCGCGATCCCGGGCAGCGTGAGAACTGGCAATTTTGTTACACTCCCCGTCGTATTACTTGCGAAGATACCGAGAAAACCTGCCGCGACAATCATTCCAAGCGGAAGAAGAATCATATTGAGTAGAAGCGCCAGGTTAGCAACAATTCCACATGCCAGATAGTAAACGAGCATAAATAAAATAACACAAATCCCTCCATAAATAATGGCATGCATGCCGCTTTTTATGGAATCAGCGCCGAGACTGGGAGCAACAAAACGTTTCTCCACAATCTTGACCGGGGCCGGCAGTGAACCGGCTTTCAGAATGTTGCAGAGAAAATTAGCCTGGTCACGAGTAAAATTCCCGCTTATCTCCGCATTGCCGCCAATGATCTCTGTTCTTATAGTAGGCGCAGAATACAGAGTACCGTCCAGCACAATCGCGAGTTGACGTAAATCCGATCCGGTATTTTTTGTCCCGCCGGGACAGTAAGCTTTTGTTATTTTGGCAAACTTGCTGGCCCCCTCACTATTAAAACTCAATGTGACCACGGGTTGACCCAAACCACGAAAATCTACTGCCGCATCCTTTAGATATTCTCCCGTAAGCTCACGACGTATCCTGACGAAATGAGGCCGGTAAACTGTTCGATCTGCCATCTCGTCTTTTTCGAGCAAAAACTCACATCCTCTATCAGGCACATGAAAGTTCTTCAGGCGCTCCAGGTATTCATCATCCATTGCCGATTGAGGAAAAGAAATGTCCCGCTGATAATAGGTGCCGCGTTCGACTGTTACGATACGATATCCTTCAGGCGCCAGATTCTTTTTGAAAAGATCCCCAACCAGTTCAGCACTTCGTTTATCGACCATGCGGAATTCCAGGAAAGCCACACTCTTGATAATTTCTTCCGCTTTACGCCGCTGAACTTCATCTGCTCCCGGAAGCTGAATAGTAATTCGTTCATTACCGGAAAAGATTATTGGTTCTTCAATCCCGAGACCATTGATACGGTTCCTCAAAACTTCCAGAGCTCTATCATAGGCGCCATCCAGAGTTTCTTCCAGCTTTGTCTGTATCTCCTCATCTGTCGCTTCCGGCATACTGTTTCTAAGGTCTTTTTCGAGTCTTTCCTTGTCAAGTACTACAACAAAACTCGATCCGCCCATCAGATCCAACCCACGCCGAATCTTTCCCGGCCGAATTACATGACCAGCCGCATCCTTCTTGTCCAACGGCGGCACCACTAAAGCAAGAGACATCGCAACCAAAACCGTTAATATCAGCCATTTCCAAATTGCATTCTTATCCATATTCGTTCCTCAACAACCTATACTTAGTTATTTGCTTTGTTGAATCGATCAATAATAACAATATCATAAAATACGAAGAAATCTATTTGCCCCACAAAATAATGGAGCATTGGAGTGATGGAGTATTGGAAAAAAATTAATCATTGCTCCACGCCTCCTCTTGTTCCTTGAATTCCGGCAACTATTTTTGTTCTTCGCCTACTTTCTCTCCCTTTTCAAGCATTCTGGTAACAGCGCCGCGCATAACTTCAACTTTGACTTTCTCCGCGATCTTTACTGTAAAAACATCATCCTTAATGTTCGTCACGGTCCCTATGATACCGCTGAACATTACACGGTCACCACTCTTGATATTCGCAATCATCTGCTTACGTTCTTTTTCTTTTCTCTGCTGAGGGCGGATCAGCATGAAATAGAAAATCGCAAAAACCAGGATCAGCGGCATAAATGCACTCATCATACTACTCTGTCCTTCAGCACCTGCCGGTGCGGCCATTGCCAGTGTCTGTAATAAATAATTCATTTTTTACTCCAATATTCCTTTTTTAATTCTTCAAAAGTTCCGTCTTTTATCGCACACCTTATCTCACTCATGAATTCCATGTATCTGTATATATTATGAATCGTAACTAATCGTACACCCAGAATCTCTCCAACATTCAAAAGGTGCCTCACATATGCTCTCGAGAAGTTCTGGCACGAATAACAACCGCACCCCTCCTCTATCGGCCGTGTATCAGAGCGGTATTCACCTGCTTTCACAGGATACCGGCCTCGGCGAGTAAAAGCCGTTCCGTTCCTGGCAAAGCGCGTGGGCATAACACAATCAAACATGTCAACGCCAAGACTCACAGCCTCAATAATCTGGCTCATGTAACCAACACCCATCAGATATCGCGGCCTCTCATAGGGCAATTTACCAATACTGTTCTTTATGCCCTGTATCAGCACTTCTTCAGGCTCGCCGACACTTACACCACCTATGGCATACCCGTCAAAGCCGATTGACACCAATTCCGCGGCGCATCGCTCTCGCAGATCAGCGTACTCACAGCCCTGTACAATACCGAACACCAATTGTCCTTCAGCTCGGTCCTGTTCAGCACATGAAGCGGCCCATGTTAAAGTCTTCGCAACCGATTGACAAGCGTAATCACGGTCACATGGATATGGCGCACATTCATCAAAAACCATGGCTATATCCGACCCTAATTTTCTTTGTATTTCCATCGCTTCCGTGGGCCCTAGAAACAGTTTCTTTCCATCAACATGGGAATTGAATTCAACCCCGTCATCCCGTATTTTTCTGAGATTTGACAGGCTGAAAACCTGGAATCCGCCGCTGTCTGTCAGGATGGGATGGTTCCATCCCATAAAACTGTGCAGACCGCCGCATTTCTCAATAATCTCAAGGCCCGGCCTTATATTAAGATGGTAGGTATTACCCAATACAATCTGGACTCTCAAATCTTCCAATTCGCATGGCGACATAGCCTTAACCGCCGACTTCGTGCCAACGGGCATGAAAGTCGGTGTGTTTATCGGTCCATGGGCAGTCCACAATCGGGCACTGCGCGCGCGCGTATCGGGATCGGTCGAAATGATTTCAAACTTGCCGGGGTGGTAATCCATAGTTCAATTTGGGAAGTTAGACTGCAAATCAATGATTCTTCATTCCGCATTCCGCATTCCGCATTCCGCGTTCCTTATAAACGCCATGTCCGCCAATATCAATGCAGCCATAGCTTCCACTACAGGTACCGCGCGCGGTACCACGCACGGATCATGACGCCCTTTTGCCTCAAGAACAACTGATTTACCGTCGTAATCAACTGTATTCTGGGCATGTCCTATTGTTGCCGTGGGTTTAAAAGCCACACGGAATATAATCGGCTCGCCATTTGTAATCCCTCCCTGAACACCGCCGCTCCGGTTTGTAGCCGTACCAAGAGATTTACCCTTCTTTACGAACATATCGTTATGTTCCGATCCGCGCATTCGCGTGCCGGTAAAACCTGAACCTATTTCAAACCCTTTAGCGGCTGGAATCGAAAGCATGGCTGATCCCAAAGCCGACTCGATCTTGTCAAATACAGGCTCACCCCATCCAGCCGGAACATTCCGACATACACAGGTAATAACTCCGCCTAGCGAATCCTTTTCTTTCAGCACCTGCTCTATTAGAGCAATCATCTTATCACTGGAAGCCTTATCCGGACATCTTACGAGGCTTTTTTCTATATCCTGACGGCCCAGACTTTTTTCAGCAAGGTCAGGGGCATCAATAGTTCCTATTGAGCTTACCCATCCGGTAATTTCAACACCGTGATGTTGTTTTAGATATTTTTCGGCAATTGCCCCGCCCGCCACACGTGCGGCAGTCTCCCGCGCGCTCGCGCGCCCACCGCCGCTGGAAGCGGCAACTCCATACTTTACTCGATATGTAAAGTCAGCATGTGACGGCCTTGGTATATTTGACATCGCGTCGTAATCACCCGGCCGTTTATCGCTATTCTCGATTAAGAGCATTATTGGCGAACCCAGGGTAAGACCATTTTCCAGGCCCGAAAGTATTTTAATTTTATCGGACTCATCGCGTGATGAAGTCAATGCGCTCTGTCCGGGGCGCCTCCGATCCAACTGCGACTGAATATCGCTTTCGATTAACTCCAATCCTGTCGGACACCCCTCCACAATAGCGCCTATACACGGCCCATGTGATTCACCAAAAGTTGTCAGTGTAAATATTTTTCCAATTCTGCTGGACATGATTAACCTCCATGATTCCTGCTTGAACCATATAGAATAGCTTCATTATGAAATAAATACAATACGAGATTGAGGAATTTGCGCTTGCCGGGAATAGAAATCGTTATCGATTTCCCCTGTTTTATAACAAGAAGATCGTTCTTTCACTTATCCTCCAAACAACAAACATCCCATTTCTTGTACCCAAGTCCCATATTATTTCTCGATAGCGATAGCGATCCCAATTTAGACAGCGATTTACAGCACCATTACTTCACACCGATTGCGCCACAACGCAAATTCCTTCAGTTTTCTTGACAAATACCAACACCTTGATATATACTTTAACGGTGGTTCTTCATGAAATCCAAATTATTGTACACGCTTCTCTTTCTAGGTATAATCGCGGGCCTGACAGTGTCGGCCATTTTGACTCATACACTCTTTGATCTCTCAAGCTCCAGGCCGGACACAACAGAATCTCCCAGCGAATATACAAAATCTGTTCCCGCACAAAAAAGCCCGGTCACCGAAATAACCATTGGACTTGAAGAAGATCAGCCCGAGAAACTCTCCCGTACCAAACCCGTTCAAACAGATGCCACACCTTCTGAGTATCCATCTGACAAAAAGGGGCCGGAAGCCACACTCTCTAACGCAATCGGCAAAATAATCCTGATCAACGGAAACGCGAATGCTTTTGGCGCAGTACCGCGCCGGCCACTTAAAAAAGAATCCATAATCTTAAAAAACGAGATAATTGAAACTGAAAGAGACACACAACTGACAATTCGCTTTAATGATGGCTCCATGCTATCCGCCGAGGAGATGACCACCATTGTTATTAACGAATATATATATGCTCCCGATAAAAAACAGGATTGCTTATTTCTAATGCAGCTCTTAAACGGAACCTGCCGTATTCAAACTGGAGCAATCACAGACCTCAACCCCAACAAATTCAAAGTAAGAACAAGGCTCGCCTCTATAGGCATTCAAGGATGTGAACTTAAATTTAAAAGCATACCAGAAAAAGACTACATATACGTGCTGAAACTGGACAAAAAAGAAAGAGTTATTATCAGCACAACAGCTAACACAATCCAAATGTCGAACCTTTTAACAGGCAAAGAAATACCTGTTTCCGAACATCTGAAAAAAAACACTATCGTTATTGATGAACCAAACACGCTCACGATTTTAACAAAAGAAGAAGAATTTCCCAGCACTTCACTACCGACAACACAAATACAACCTCCATTTCACAAGAGGAATGCAAGAATTTCCGTTGATCTTACTACTCCCCATCCTGATCCCAACATTGGACCAGAAGGATTAATATACGCTACCCCGCAAACGCCTGAACAAGTTATCACAACACCTCTTCCCGAATCAACAACACCTGTTGTTACACCACTTCTTCTACCCAAACCTTCTGTTACGCTTGTGTTTACTCCGAACACAATAAATCTTGGCGCAACATCCACCCTCACGGCTACTCCTTCCGGAGGTTCCGGGGCTTACACTAATTTCATATATCAGTACGACAACCATTACGTCTATTACCCTGGATGGATTAATTCCAATATTCCTAACACCAACTCTTACACACTTGCATGGGACCACTACATAAAGTACAGAGTAAGAGTACTGGATACTGCAGGAATCTGGAGCGACTGGAGCAATGAGGCGTTTCTGACTGTAAACAACTATACAAACGCATTACCCCCCTTCCAAAGCGTAAGTGGAAACTTGTAATATTATGGATCTTATTTCCCTCGTATCCTTTATAACCCTCTCAGGTATTGTGCTGTTCTTAACAGTATTCGGCGCAGGCATATTTCCTGTTACAGTATGCATTTCAGCCGGAATCCTTTGTTTTTCCACATCATTATGTATTACACGCCTTAAATCCGAACATAACCACAGCAGTGAGAAAATAAAAATCCCGGCCTTGCCTATCCTTTGTTCTATCGCAATATTTCTTCTAGCTTTAACAACTATTCCTCTTCCATTAAAAGTGGACTTTCTGACAGGCTCTCGCAGGCATAATCAGAACGAATTGGCACACAGCGCTGTTCGGGAAGCCGAGAAACTGGGTATAATTGAAGCAACACCCTTCAGCACTTCTATTACCCGTAATCGTGCCGGCACGCTAAGAATACTGGTGCTTTTGATCGCCATGCTGAACGCGGCAATATTAAGCTCTTTGCTTTCCGACAAAATGAAGAAACGCTATTTGAATTTCCTGTTGATTTTTATAACCATTGTCGCCGTTGCAGGCTTTCTGCACCAATGGGTATTCCCTAGCAAAAAAACTCTCTGGTGGATTTTCAAAGTGGCACATGGCCGGCCCATTGGCCCTTTCGTCAACCGGTCACATTTCGGCGGCTTTATCGCCATGTTCTGCCCGATGGCATTAGCGTTTGCCGCAACAGCTATACTGAACCGAAAATGGCTGAAGACAACCTTATGCGCAACCGCCTTTCTAATAATGAGTTTTTCCGTGATATGCACGCTTTCAAGGGGAGCTCTCTCTGCGTGCACAGTTGGCGTTATTGTTATACTTATCAGCATGCTTTTCATGCTACGCCTGCGCACCAGCATCCCGTTCATAGTCGGCGGCGGCGTTCTTATATGCGCGCTATTTACAACCATTGCAGTAATACCGAACAATATAAGGGAGCCTGTTATCACTCGTATGGAAACATTACGGGAACCCATACAAACCGACAGCGCCCAATCTCGATTGGGTGTATGGCGTGCCAGTCTTAAATTATGGCGTAATTTTCCATGCATAGGAGGAGGCGCAAATTCTTTCCGCATGCTATACCCACAACACAGAACAACCTCGGAAAGAAAGCTTTTTCATCACGCGGAAAACGAATACATCGAACTGCTTACCGATACCGGGCTGATAGGAACACTGCTTACATGTCTTATCATCGTCATCGCCGGACATTCATGGTATAGAAATATTAAACAAAGCGCTTTGAGCAGAGAAATAATACTTGGAGTCGGCGGGGCCTTTGCAGTTGCTGCAACACACAATGCAGTTGACTTCCCAATGCACATTCCTCTATACGCTATTGTATTTGCCTCTCTGATCGGATTATCATCAACATCCAACATACCGTATTCTGACTCCATTCCTGGTTTCCGCTTGCCCAGGAAACTCATAGTATCATTTACTGCTATTATCGGTTTGTTAATATTCTTTTTTCTCGGAATCTTCAAAACAACGCCTTACAAAATGGATTCCACCGACTACATGACAAAATCAAAACCACAAGAATTGGCACTGATACTCGGTTCATGCCCAACATCTCCAAACGCCTGGCATTACCTTGGTCGGGCCGTTTTCACCAAAGGAAATCCGCTTTATTTTAAATTCGCCGAACAATGCATGACACGATCTGTTGAATACGACCCTAACAACTACCAGCTATGGGAAGCACTTGGTTACGCAAGACTCAACTGCGGTGATTACAAGGGCTCCGAGCATGCATTCGAAAGAATGCATGCTTTACGGCCATGGAAAGCAGCGCCCAAACTTAATACGGACAAATACTGATGAACCAAATTCTACTAGGAGTGTCTTTCCCTTTTGTGGCGGCTTTGATCGTATATGCCATCCGCAGGGGACGCACATCTGTGCGTATACTGATTCTTGTGCCTGTCTGCATGACAATCTCCGCACTCTGGGCCATTGCTCCGGACATACCAAGACTCCTGGGCTTCAGTGACCTGTATAACCGGCTGGCCAGCGATCCGCGCTGTGACATATTCTTCTGGCACTATTCGATAGATCTTATGGAGATAAACTCTCCATGGTATACGGCCGGTTTCGTTCTTATTCTCCTGTGCCTGCTTACAGCCGCATGGCGTGAACTATATTTGAGAGAAAAGGGATTATAAACAATGCATTCATCATTCCATTTTGCGCTAGGACTTGCTCTTGGAACGTTAACGTTTCTGCCTGCCATACTGCGCCGGCTCTTGTTCGAACAGCGCATGGCCTTTCTTATGAGAAAATGGCTTTGGGTTTCCTATGCCCTTGGCATCTTTGCGATCATTCCAAACATATTGAGGCGCATCGGAACACCGGAACCTGTCTGTACCGGCTGGCAGATGAACATCTTTCTATTTCATCCATTAATTAACAATCTGAAATCCGGAGGCATGCTGATCGGGCTGGCAGTAATAATAATATGCTTCATTATCCAGTACTCTTTTCTAACCGCCGCAATCGCCCTATCGAATAAATCGTAACTTTTTCTTTTTTTGACAGGATTTACAGGATCTACAGGATTAAGGAAAGAGGGAATAAAAGAAAGAGAGAGAAAAGTGTTTTAACAGAAATAACTATCATAGCCTGAAAGAGGCAAAATAATGTTAAAGCAAAAAGATCTTACAGAGAGAATTATTGAGTGGGTGTTGTCAACTACCTGATGGCAACCAAAATAGATATAGGACTATTGATGAATTTCGGTGAACGCAAAATGGAAGTGAAAAGAAAGACAAGAATACTGGCCGAGCACATAGATTTCTGAGAAAAAAAACCTTCCTATCCTGTTAATCCTGTTGATCCTGTCTAAATTCTTCAGTCCAATAGACTCTCAGCACCTTGGGACAGGACTAAATGACCTTGCGCATCAATTCTACACTGTTTTGAACCACACCCTGCTTTTCTTTCGCAAGCGCCTGCGCTCTCAACCCATAGTCTTTACAAAGTTTTTCATCTGCCAGCAGGCTTCTCAGATTTTCCTCAAGCTCTTCTTCATCCTGCACCTGAATAACAGCATTCGCCGTTAAAAAATCTGAGATGACAACAGGGAAGTTCTCCATATAAGGCCCGACAATTACAGGCTTACCAAGAATAGCCGGCTCAATAATGTTCTGCCCGCCATGAGCCTTCAAACTCTTGCCAACAAAAATAACAGCCGCGGCCGAGTAAAAATCCATTAATTCGCCGGTTGTATCCACCAGAAGCACAACATTGTTATCGCCTGTGTGCGCAAATTCTCCGGCCGACGACTGCTCTATCTTGCTTCTCCTGACACAGGTAAGCCCATGCCGCGCAATATCTTTCTCCACATCTCCCGCACGTTCAGCATGACGAGGAACAAGCACCAGCCGTAAATCCTTGAACGAAGTTCTTAAGCGTTTGTAAATCGCAAGCAAAGCATCCTCTTCTCCCGGCCACGTTGAACCGCCAACCATGATGTTGTCAGAGCGGGAAATCCCGGTAGCCTCAAGTATATCAAACACATGATCCCTGTTGCTTCCGTCAGCACCGGTAATGTCATATTTCGCACTGCCAACTACATGAATTTTCGTTCGAGACGCGCCAATATCCAGCAATCGCTGTTTGTCTGTATCGGTCTGAACAAGAAACAGGTCCATACATTCCAGCACTTTACTGAAACAAAAACGCAATAGCTTGTAACCCTTGTAAGATGATTCGGAAATTCTGCCGTTGATCAGAATAATCGGTATATTTCGGTTCTTAGCCAAACGAATCAAATTGGGCCACAATTCACATTCCGTCAATATTAATGCCGCAGGATTCAATTTACCCAACACACGATTGACAACACATGAAAAATCTAAAGGAAAATAAAGCAGCACATCATCATCGTTTAATCCTGCTTCTGCAATTTTATACCCCGTCGATGTGTTTGTGGTCAGAATAAACGCTATGTCACGATTGTCCGGTCTGAGTTCCCGCATAAACCTCAGTGCCACATAGACCTCACCCACGCTGACAGCGTGAACCCATATCCTCTTTTTTGCAGAAAGACGTTTTAAAACATCTGGAGAGTATATTCCAGCTCTCTGCAGAAAATCCTTTCTATACCCGCCTCTGCGCCACATCCGGATAAGAAAACGCGGCAGCATCAGCAAAAAGCCGATTACAAACAATATATTGTAGATAAACCAGATCATGTTTCGTATTTCGTATCTCGTATCTCGTCTTCTCCGTATCCCCGTGTCGCCGTGTCGCCGTGTCGCCGTGTCGCTATTTACGCTCTCGGATGAGTTTCTTCATATACTTTCTTTAATCTTTCAACCGACACATGAGTATAAATCTGGGTTGTCGAAATGCTTGAATGGCCCAGCAACTCCTGAACACTTCGGAGATCCGCGCCTGAATCCAGCATATGAGTTGCAAATGAATGCCGGACAGCATGCGGCGAGAGATTTGGATTTAAATCCGCCGCGATTACATATTTCTTCATAATCCTCTCCATGGATCTCGCGCTCAGAGCAGTTCCTCTCAGGTTGAAAAAAACTGGTCTGATTTTATTTGTTTTGCGATTTCGCGGCCATAATCTATATGATTTTTTCAAGGCTTTGTCCAAAGCACGACAGGCTGGTTCTCCAAGGGGGCATATTCGCTCTTTTTTACCTTTACCGCGAACTTTTATAATACCGGACAATATATCAACATCCGCCTCCTTCAATCCCGCTACTTCGCCAACTCTTGCTCCTGTGCTATAAAGCACCTCAAGCATAGCCGTATCGCGTATCAGCGCATATTCTTTCATGCGTCCTTCTGAAGTGTTAATTTTATTTTTCATCTGCTTCAGAAACCTGAGCGGTGTTTCGAGAAGTTTCTGAATTTCTTTTACAGATAAAACATCAGGCAGTTTCCTTGGCCTTTTGGGGGCACGGAGACCCGAAAACGGATTGCTGGCAACCAATTCCTCGCGCTCAAGAAACCTGTACAATGATCGGAGGCACGCCAGCTTTCTACCGGTTGTCACAGCCTGCATCCCGGCCTTTTGAGATTCCACTATAAACTTACGCGCGCCAAAACGATCTACCTCGTCCCACTTAAACGGAGATTTCGCCTCATGCCCCCATCTGAACCGAATAAACTGGCGAATATCTAACAAATAATTCGCAATTGTATGTTCTGAAGCGTTGCGTTCGCTTTCCAGGTACTCCAAAAAATCCGCCACATACTGGTCTTTAGTAATATTCTTAATATCTTGCATTTTCGGCTCTCTGCTGTTTTTTGTGGATAAAGAAATCTCTTTTATTTTTTTTAGACAGGATCAACAGGATCAACAGGATTAACAGGATAAGGA
>JBHORK010000021.1:0-36306 GCA_042565725.1 Verrucomicrobiota bacterium | reverse complement strand
TCTATCGGCGTTCATCGGCGGTTAATAAATCTTACTCATGAAACATTCGGGCTAGAAGCCTCTTTTTGCCAGTTCTTGTTTGAGTTCCGCTTGAAAAGCCTGAATGTCCTGCTCGCTGGGGCGACTGTCCTCTTTTTCCTGCTGCAGAGTCAGGCGCCCGAATTGATCCAGGAACCATGATGCAGAAGTTCCATCGTTGAACTTGACTGTACCGCTGATTAAGGTTCCAGGTTTTGTTATTTTGTTTACATCAACGACAACGCCTCCGGGTTGACCGGGGGCGGCATCTTGATGAATCTCGGCGGGATGTGGTTTGAAATCAGCAGATTTGGCATCGGCGGATAAAGAAGAATTTGCTGAAGCGGTTGATTTGGTGTGCTTGTCATGGACTTGCAGGCCGAGGCTGATGACCAGAAAGCGTACGTCCATATAGGTCATTGTCAGTCCAAGTTCTTTTAAGAGTTTCTTTTGAAGCTCGGCTAACCCACAGCCTTTATTCACCCATTGAGTGACGGCTTGTTTTTGATTTTCGGCAAGTTGCATATCAGGACTCCATGAGAAAATTATCTCAAAAAGTTGTCTCAGTAGTCAAGGGTGAGGAATTGTCTCTTGACCCTCGGCATTATGAGGCCAATAATAATGTCATGTCGGGGTTATTGAGAAAACAGAAGAAAAGCGCGTTCAAGAGTTGTCCTGGGTCGGATTCGCTTTTTATTCATGGTATTCGCTATGCAAATTCCGCCGCGAAGTTCTGGGCAGGTCTTGTTGATGAAATAAGGGAAGACTTTCCAGATTGTGACAGGATCATGCTTGCTTCGTATTCTTCAGAGATTCTGGATAGAAAATTTCTTTTTTCCGAATTATCGCTGGCAAGAAGCATGGAGTCGCTCATGGGTGTGGGTTTTCAACGAATCATGCGGGAAGCCATCGCGGAAATGGAAATCCTGGGTCCGCCGGGTTCTGTTGAAATACATCTTTTTTCTGAGGAGCAGGAAATATTGGCAGGCGAATTGCCGCTTGAGTGTGTGGATGCCGAGATTTTTCCTTTTCTGTTCGTGTGGCTTCTGGAGTGGGCGGGAATTCCGGAATCAATTTGGAATAACGAATTGCTGGAAGGTGAAATTGAAGCAGAAGACAAAAAGAGACATCTTGAATATAATGTTTCTTTCAGATGTATCAGCGAGCATTTGAGTGAAGGGCTGTATCGTCGTTCTCTTACGCTCTCTCTTTGAGATCAGTTTGTTTCTATAGTAAATGCCACAGCACTGTAACCCACAACATTGTTTCCCCGGCTTTCAGGAAAATCATCTCCACAATTACGATAATGGAGAACTGTTGCTTTTTTGCATCCCTGGGCTTCTGTGAATTGCATGACAGTGAGTACCGGCATTAAGCCGCAAAAAATCTGATGGTCGGGTTCCCATGTCTTTCGGATGCCGGCGTGATCCATTGTTTTCACTTTTTCCAATGTAGCTTTGTCGGTTTTTGTAACAAGATCATAGTCAGGATGATGCAGCATATCTGTGCTTGCTACTACCAGTATTTTTTTCTTTTTCGCAAGTTCCGTTAGGGCGTCTACAAGATCATCTAATGTGTTTTTATCGTGATCTCCGATAATGCCCACAACAATTTTTGTGCCGGGAAGCACATGCTGGACAAAAGGAATTTCGTTTTCAGCGGACCATTCACCGGCATGAGGAGTATATTTGAATGAAATCCGCGAGCTGTGATCCGTCAGTATCCGGGCTGAGTTTTTGTCCAGCTCAATTTCGCCAAGTGGGGTTTTAATTGCGTCGCCGTCCATCAATGCTACACCGGGGAACCCGCCGCGATGGCTGAAACCGAGCACTACGGCTACGTCTGGCTGATAACCGGCTTTTGCGTTGTCGCGTATGGCCCGGAAAGCATGACCGGCCACTTTACCGGAGTATTGATAGCCTGCGTGCGGCGCAAAGACCCCTGTGATTCGGCCACTGATTTTTGGAGTTTCAGCTTTATCCACATAACTGCTGATCATTGATTCAAGTTGACTTTTGCTTCCGGGGAACCATCTGTTGTCACCGTATGATCTCCGTATCACACGTTTGGTATCAGCATTCATTATTTCCCCCCCCTTGTTTGATAGATTCTTTTCCTGTTTCTCTGAGTCATAGCCGGATGAACATGCGCAAAGTAAAGAGATTGTAATCAGAGCGAAGCAGAATATCTGTTTTGATTTTTTCATGAAAAGCATTAATTATACAGATATTTGCTATGTAATGCAACTTCTCAAAGGGGTGGCAGGGGATAGAAATGGCAGATTCGTGAAACGTGAAGCGTATTTCGCATTTTGTATCTCGGTCTCTCTTTTGAGCCCGAATTTCCAGTTTCCAATTTCTAGTTTCGGAATTTGTGTTGCAACACAAATTCCTCAATCAGGATCCCGCTTGCCAAATTGAGACAAATTTCTGATACTTTCGATCAGATGAATCAGACCAGCCTTTCACAAGTACGTAATGTTCTTAAAGATCTTGGAATTCGTCCGTCCAGGAGGCTTGGTCAGAGTTTTCTTATAGACAAAAATATTCTGGATATACTCATTGGAACGGCTGATTTGTTGCCAGATGATGAGGTTCTTGAAGTAGGGCCGGGGTTAGGAGTTGTAACCGAACGGCTCTTACGGGAAACACGCCGTGTTACGGCAATAGAGAAGGATCGGAGATTATTCGATTTTCTTCGCGAAAGATTTAAACAGCGAAAAAACTTTGATTTGAAGCACGGAGACATGTTGGACATTAATCCGGAAGAGTTGTTTCGGTCGGGAATAAATAAGGTGGTTTCAAATCTGCCCTATTCGTCAGGTACACGCATGCTTGTAGATATGATAAGGGCCCGGACGCCTCCAGGACAGATTGTAATAACGGTTCAGCAGGAAGTGGCAGAGCGGCTTTCTGCTCGACCGGGCAGTCGGGAGTATTCGGCATTGAGTATATGGGCGCAATTGATTTATCAAGTTGATTTTATAAGAACCATAAGTTCCACATGTTTTTGGCCGAAACCGGAAGTCAAATCTGCTATTATAAATATGATAAAGCGAGATGACCCGCCGCATAGTGACGAAGAGAGAAAAGCGTTATATCGGCTTACCAAATATGCTTTTTCGCATCGCCGGAAGCAGTTGGTGTCCATTTTAGCACATGCTCCTTCTGGCTTGAAGATAGACTCTGTGGAATGTAAGAAGCTTTTGGAGCATATGGGTTTTGATGTCCGGGCTCGTCCGGGCGACATTCCGGTTGATAAGTGGTTCAAGTTAACAGCGGCATGCACGGCGTTCTCTTGAGGCGGTGGTGCTTCTGTTCCATTTTGCTTGTAAACATTTTTGTTATGGGTTACATCTTCACTCTGTATTTTAAAGGTATGCAGGCGGCTGGACGTTCTGTCGTGTTTTATTCACTTTTTGTTTAATAGGAGGAAACAGTATGGCGCATGATAATACAACAGATAAGGAGACAGGCAAGGAGACCCCGCAATCTGCCATTCTCTTTGAGTTAGAAAACATCGCGGTTAATGGGCGGCAGATTATTTACGACGTTTTAAAAAGCGTATTAGATGGTAAAAGCATAGAGCTTACGCCTGCCGTATTCTCGCGGTATTGTCTGCGTCCTTCCGTAAATGACTACTTGCCGGATTTGCTGGCGTCTAAAAAGAAATCGCAATTATCCGAGAACAAATTGATTGCGGAAATCAGCTCGGGGATAAAATTGTCTTTTACGGACAGCGCGGTGAAAGTTGAAAAAAAATTAGGCAAGATTTTAAAATTAGCTTCTCAGCAAAACATTCTTATGGGTGCTTTAAGCGGTCTTGATGAAGAGGTGGCGCGTCAGATGGCCGATAATCTTGGTCTTACGAACAAGGGGGTTTGTCTGTTATCATGTCCATCCGGAGACAAGAATTATCCTGCTGCCGATACGTGGCTTAAACTGGCAAAGGAGATGTCGGTGTTGCCGACGTTGTGCGTTGCCCTGGTGACTAACTCAATTTCGTGCAAAGCAGCGTTATCGGCGGGGATGCAATGCGTTGTTATTCCCGATAAATTCACTTCACATCAGGACTTTGGTGGTTCGGATTATGTTATAGACCAGTTTGATGACAATACAGTTGACAAGATATTCGAACTATTGAGTGATAACTAATAACCATTAACCATTAACCAGGCTTGCGAGGTTTTTGAGCAAGCTCTATTGTTATCCCATGAGTACTCAGTTGGAACAGGCCCGTCGCGGCATAGTAACGTTGGCGATGGAAAAAGCCGCACGTCAGGAAGAAGTAGATCCGAAACTGGTTCGGCAGGAAGTTGCCAAAGGTCATGCGGTTATTGCGGCCAACCCGGCCCATGTGAATCTCAAACCTTCCGTTGTGGGTCGTGCGTTTCGCACCAAGGTCAATGCTAATATCGGTCGTTCCGCGATGCGTTCCTGCCGTGAAGACGAACTCAGCAAGATGCGGACAGCGATTTCTGCGGGCGCTGACTTTGTCATGGATCTGAGTGTAGGCCCTGACCTTTCGTCATTGAGGAAGGCCATGCTGGAAGCCTGTACAGTGCCGCTTGGCACAGTGCCGATATATGAAGCCGCATGGCATGTCAACGGGGATGTGGCCAAACTGGACCCGGATTTTCTTCTATCGATTATAAAAAAGCAGGCGGAAGAGGGAGTAGACTTCATGACTCTTCACGCGGGTCTTTTAAGGGATCATATTGGTCCTGCCTTGAAGAGGACAATGGGGATTGTCAGTCGCGGCGGAGCTATGATTGCTGAATGGATGCTCCAGCATAAAAAAGAAAATCCTCTATTTGCCGGATGGGACGATGTTATGGATATATGTGCCCGACATGATGTTACGGTGTCCCTTGGAGATGGCCTTCGTCCGGGTTGTCTGGCGGATGCCAGTGATGAGGCGCAATTTGCAGAGCTTGATGTTCTAGGCATGCTTGTCAAAAAGTGCAGGGCACGCGGTGTGCAGGTAATGGTTGAGGGACCCGGCCATATTCCTTTCAATGAAATACAAATGAATATGGAGAGGGAACAAAAGGTTTGTGACCATGCGCCTTTCTATGTGCTGGGGCCGGTAGTGACTGATGTTGCGCCTGGATATGACCATATAACCTCATGTATTGGAGCCACTGCAGCGGCATATTACGGAGCGTCCCTGTTGTGCTATGTTACTCCCGCCGAACATCTGGGGCTTCCCGAGGATGATGATGTTAAAGAAGGCGTTATTGCTTATAGGATAGCCGCTCACGCCGCAGACGTCGCCTTGAAAATTCCTGGAGCACGCAAGTGGGATGATGCAATGGCTCAGGCCCGAAAAGAATTTGAATGGGAAACTCAATTTGAACTTGCAATGGACGGCGAAACAGCAAGGAAGAAACACGAGCAAACCCGGGTTACGGATGGTTCCAAGCAGGATTACTGCTCTATGTGCGGGCAAGAGTTCTGCTCTATGCGCACAATGAAAAGGGTCGAGGAAAAAGCGGAGAAATGCGGCCAGGAGGCCATGTCGAGCAAATGAATGACCATAGAAATGGAACTGAACGACTGCTTTGGGTAGTAGATAGATTGCGGGATAAAGGCGGATGCCCCTGGGACAGGGAACAGACACTTGAATCATTGAAACAGTATTTGATTGAAGAGAGTTACGAGGTAATTGATGCTATTGATTCCGGTGATGTGGACAAACATAAAGAAGAACTTGGTGATGTTCTTCTTCAGGTTGCCCTGCAGTCGAGAATCCGGAAAGAAAAAAAAGAATTCACATTTAACGACGTCGCTGAAAAGCTTGCCGATAAACTGATTCGCCGTCATCCACACGTCTTTGGCGATACAAAAGCATCGGATTCAAAGACCGTTTTACAGAACTGGGAGAAAATCAAAGCAAACGAAAAGAACGGCGGTAAACAGTCTGTGCTTGAAGGTGTTCCTCGCCATCTTCCTGCTCTTCAGAAAGCTCAGCGTGTTCAGTCGCGTGCTTCTCGCGTGGGATTCGACTGGACCAGGGTAACGGATGTTACGGCAAAGATTGATGAAGAATTGTCTGAAGTGCGAGAGGCAATTGACAATGGTGATATTGAAAGAATCAAAGAAGAAACAGGAGATCTTCTGTTTGCGGTTGTGAATCTGGCCAGGTTCCAGAATATCAACGCCGAGGAGGTTCTGCGGAATACTGTCAATAAATTCATTGATCGTTTCAAGGAAGTTGAGCGGCGTATTTACGAAGAGGGGCGCAGTCTACAGGATTCTTCGCTGGAAGAAATGGATGCGCATTGGGAAGCAGTAAAAAAAGGGGAGCATTGATATGGCCGGCAGAATTCTGGAGATGTTATTGGATCGTCTGGAAGTGAAAGAAGCGGGGGGCGGTAAGACGCATGGGCAACATGTAATTATGACTTCTCTGGTCTGGCCGCGGCCGCGGATTGCAGAGCGAATATCGCTCAAGACGGTGGATCTTAAAGGAAAGGCTGTTGAGCTGAGAAAAGCCGCATGGACTGATAGGATTGTGTTCAAGGAAGTGATTGAAGGTCCGTTTGGAATAGAGTTCGGGGTTACGGAGCGAATGGCAGAATCTCAGTTTACTGAGTTTGTGCGGTTTCTGGCGTCATCAATGATGAAGCTGGCGGGGAGTGAAGCTGAGGATGTGGTAACCAATGCTGTTCTCGGCGGCCTTGTGAAAGTTCCTTTTCAGTTTCTATCGAAGATGATTGCTGGTTTTGGGGAAGAAGGACCGAAGATCATTGCTTCCGGTTCGCTTGATTTGCATTCCGAAAAAACATGGAATTTGTCTTCACAAAAACGCAGTGCCGCAGCAAAGACATTCAAAGTGCCCTTGACTGTGCCGGAGGCGATCTACAAAATAACACGCAGATCGAAGGCGGGCAGATTCCGGACACGGAGACGTAAGCTGATTGAAGCTGGTGCGGATAACGGCGTTATTATTTTTACTGGGAAAGTGTATAAATAGGAGTCCCGCCTACGCCAAGGCTTCCGCCTTCGCTAAAGCTACGGCGGACAAGACGGCGGGCAAGCAGGAGTTAGAAGAAAGCGTATTATCACAATATTCTGAATTCTGACTCCTGAATTCTGACTCCTAACCGGAAGGTCACAATGCGCATTATTGCCGACACACATGTTCATATGTATTCCTGTTATGATCAGGCTAAAGTCTTGAGAGGGCTGGACGACAATCTACGCAGGCTGGGTGCAGGTGCTGTAAGGACCGCATTCCTGGTTGAGCGTTATGATTGTCAATACTACTCGGATATCAGGTGCGGCAAGATCAGGGTTTCCGATGCAGGCATGGATGTGTCTTCTATTGAGGACGGGGCTGGGCTGGTGATTGCAAGAGACGGAGAGCAAAGCTTTTTTATTTTGCCGGGTCGGCAGATAGTGACATCTGAGCGCATAGAGATTCTTGCTCTGATGTCGGAATTAGAGGGACAAGATAATCTGCCGGCTAAGGAAGTTATCAGGACCGTACGTGATACGGGGGGAGTGCCGATTGTTGCATGGGCGCCGGGTAAATGGCTGTTCGGCCGCGGCAAGGTTGTGCGTGATGTTATTGAAAGCTTTGATCCCGGCCAGGTATTTATTGGCGACACTACATTACGGCCGTCGGTCTTGCCGGAGCCGCCTTTAATGAAGTTGGCGCGAGAAAAAGGGTTTACTGTAATAGCAGGCTCGGATCCATTACCTTTCAGAGGGGAAGAGGTAATGGCCGGAACATATGCGGCGATTATGGAAGGTGAATTCGATATGGCCCAGCCAGCGTCATCAATTCGCGCGATACTGGAACGGCCATCTGGAAAAATTACATGTGTCGGTAAAAGATGCGGAATATTTCAGGTGATCCGTAGATTAATAAAGAACGCAGTAATCTCTTCGTGACGGGGTTTGTTCTTTGTCGGGCTTGTCCGCCGTAGCCTTGGCGTAGGCGGAAGCTCGAAGACTCGCTAGGCCTGTCCTCTGGATCCATAGGATCCAACGGATCCGAGGACAGAACAAACCCCGCCCCTCCGCTCTTGGGTTTGTTAGTTTTTTGTTCCAAAAGCGAAGGAATATGTCCCTCACGCAGACCTAGTAAACGCGGTGATTTCAGAGGGAACTTTATCTGCGTGAATCTGCGTCCATCGGCGGTTTCATGCCTTTTCCCGGGCCGACTGTTAATCGTTTTTTGCCTGCTTATTAAGCCGCTCTTTCAGGTAAAACTCCCACAGTTTCGCGTATTTTATGAAAACGCCATAGGAAATTATCATAGCGATAATTAAGCCCGGCAGTGCATCCATGAATCCGCGTTTAAGTAAATAGCCGCGGATAAATCTGAGGGCTGGCCTGAAGAAGAAGTCTGAATACTTGAATGCTTTTCTGTCCAGATACCATCCTTTAGCGGTTATTGTAGAGAACCGGTTTAATGTCTTAACGTGTTCATCAAGACTGTCATATGTATAATGGAACATATGGCCTTTGAGTTGCTTTACCCGTCCGTTAACGGTTGTGCGGTCGTGCGGCTCTTTCCCCCCGCATGTGCCCGCCGCCTTTCTGAAGAGTCTGAGTTTGATGTCGGGATACCAATCACCGTGCATGATCCATCTTCCCAGATATTTGACCATTCGAGGGAACTCGTACCCTGCGTAATTTTTATTTGATCCGGATTCAAATTCCTTCAGGATTTGATCTCTCAGCTCAGACGAAATTTCTTCGTCAGCATCTATGAACAGAATCCAGGGGAAAATGGCAAGATCCTTTATAAGGTTTTTCTGACCTATATATCCGAGCCACTGGTGCTGATATACTCTTTGGGTATATTCCCTGCATATTTCAGCCGTTTTGTCGGTGCTGAAACTATCGACAACAACTATTTCATCTGCCCATTTAACACTTTCCAGGCATCTGCGGATGTTTCGTTCTTCGTTTCCTGCAGTAATACATGCTGATATTTTCTCACGCATGTGACACATCTCCTTGTTTTGTATTTAGGAACTATGGGTTAAATAAATTTAATCAAGAAATGCCGTGATAGCAAGGCAAGGATACGTTAAATTAAAATGGTAGTTAATGGATTATGATTGCCTGGAATGTCTAAACACATGAATTCCGTAAAAAAAACAGCATTAAATACAGCAGGAGATTTTCTGTCCGGAAGAGGGTCGCATGTACACATGTTAGGAATCTGCGGTGTCGGCATGGCGGGTTTAGCTTATTTGCTGAAGGCAAGAGGATTTGAAGTTACAGGATGTGATGCTTCTCTGACCCGCATAGCAGAATGGCTGAGCGCTCGCGGAATAGATGTTTTGCCGGGACATGAATCAGGTCATATTATTTCGGACGTAAAATGGTTAATCAGGAGTTCGGCTGTACCGCTGGATAATTCAGAAATCGGTTATGCAAAAAAAATGGGCGTTCCCATCTTTTCGCGTGGTGCTGTTCTCGCAGCATTGTTAGCTGAACATGAGTCAATAGCTGTTGCCGGTACGCATGGAAAAACCACTACAAGTACATTTATAACACAGGTGTTGAAAAGTTCCGGACGCGATCCGGCCTGGTGTGTCGGAGGGGAAGCAGAATCGCTTGGCGGTGTTGCCGGACCTATCGCGAATCGCGAATCGCGAATCACTCCTCCGCGGGTGGATCCGCCTGTGGAGGAGAATCTCCTTGTTGTTGAGGCAGATGAAAGCGACGGCACTCTCGCTTTGTACGAGCCGGACATTGCTGTAATAACGAATATTGAATTTGATCATATGGAGCATTTTAAGGATGAGAAAGCATTTAAGAAATGTTTTCAGGATTTTATAGGTAACACAAAAAAGACTGCAGTGTATTGCACGGACGATCCAGGCGTTGATAAAATCTTTAATGACCTCAAATTTCAAATTTCAAATCTCAAACTTCGATCTTACGGCTTCAGCAAGGAGGCCTTTGTCAGGGGCAAGGATTTGGAAGACACAGGCACAACTCTAAATTTTATGCTGGTTCGTGATGGAATTGAGCTTGGTTGTATTGAACTGCCGGTGCCAGGCAGGCATAATGCGTTAAATGCGCTTGCGGCTGCTGCAGTGGTATTTGAGCAGGGATTAAGTTTCCAGGAGATACAGGAAGGTTTCGGAAAAATCTCTCTGCCGCGCAGGCGTTTTGAGCGTATAGTAGAGAAAGACGGCATTGTGGTTATATCGGATTACGCGCACCACCCCTCTGAAATAGCGGCACTTGTCAGGACGGCAGAAAAACTCGACAAGAAGCGTTTGCTAGCGGTGTTTCAGCCGCATCGCTTTACAAGAACACTGGCACTTGGCAAGGATTTTCCTGAATCGTTTAAAGGGGTTGATCAGTTAATTTTAACGCCGGTCTATGCGGCATCGGAGAAGCCATTAAAAGGCGGAGCCGTTTATGATCTCTATAGCCACTTTCGCCAATTTCCAGTAAGCATCGCTTCTTCTTTGGAACAGGCATGGGAATATTTGAAGAATGAATTAAGAGAAGGTGATGTGTTGCTGGTGATAGGAGCGGGAGATGTGGAAAGCATCGCAAGCTGGGCTCGCGATGCTTTTCAGGAGTCAGGAGTCAGGAGTCAGGAGTCAGGAGAAAAGTCTTTTCAGGAATTAGAGAACCAGCTAAGCGCTGGGAACGGGGAAACGGCGAAACGGCGAAACGGCGACACGGTGAAAGAAGAGTGCCTTCGGGCATTACAAGTTGAGTTGAATGCTGTGAGTCAGCAATCGGGAACTGTAATCAGAGGCAATGAGCCGCTTGCAAAGAAAACCACGTTAAAAGTCGGAGGCAGTGCGGATATATGGACTGAAATCAATTCGGTTAAAGATCTGTCAGTAATTCTTAAGTGGTGTAAAGAGAAGCAAGTGCCTTTTAATGTTATGGGAGCAGGAAGCAATATATTGGTAAGCGATCTTGGCGTTCGCGGCATAGTTGCCCGCCTTACAGGCGCCGAATTCAATAAAATTCAATTCGATAACACTGCGGTTATTACAGTTGGCGCGTCCGTACCGCTCTCCAGGTTTTTAAACAGACTTGAAGGGAAAGGGGTAACGGGTTTGGAGTTTCTTGAAGGTATTCCGGGCACGGTCGGTGGCGCCCTGAGAATGAATGCCGGTGCGTGGGAACATGAAATCTGTGAATTTGTGTCATGGATACGCTATGTGAACAAGGATGGTTTGGAATATAAAATCGCCGCGGATGATCTTGATTGGACATATCGCCGATGTGTTTCACTTGAGGGCGGAATTGCTGTAGAGGCAGGATTTAAGCTGGCAAAAGGTGACCCTGCGGAAATCAAGGAGAGGCGTCGGGCAATAGTTGGCAAGCGCGAGTGGATGAAAGGTCTTCGATCGGCAGGCTCGATTTTTAAGAATCCGTCAAAGGATACGGCCGGAGAATTGATTGACAAAGCGGGTCTGAAAGGAATGGCTGTGGGTGGAGCTGAAGTTCCGGCTGAACATGCGAACATTATTACGGTTGGCAAAGGCGCATGTGCTTCTGATGTATGGGCGTTGATAGAAAAAATTCGTGCGGAAGTAAAAGATAGGTTTGGAATTTATCTGGAAACAGAGATAGTATTGCTGAGAGAGTAGTTGAGGGAGAGAAGAGAAGAAGAATTTTGACATGATTAACATGATCAACGGGATAAGTAAGATGGGAGGTTATTTCTTTTTTAATCCTGTAAATCCTGTTCATCCTGTCTAAAAATATTTTTAGATTACAGTGACGTTATGAAACAATTCAAAAAAGTGGCAGTTCTTATGGGCGGTCCGTCTACGGAGCGTGAGATATCGTTACGTTCAGGGAATGCTGTGGCAGATGGATTACGCAATGCGGGTTATGATGTTATCGAAATTAATATTAAAGACCGCGAATTTGATGTGCCCGACGGTGTGGAGGCGGCATTCATAGCGCTGCACGGTGAGTTTGGGGAAGATGGCGAGATCCAGCAGATACTGGATAAGAAAGGCATTCCTTATACGGGTTCCGGTTCTGAGGCCAGCAGAATAGCTTTCGACAAAAAATTAAGTAAAGAAATTTTTATTCAAAAAGGGATTCCAACGCCGGAATATGAAATTTTGAATAGAGGCGAAAAAAGAAATTTTGCTCTCCCGGTTGTAATCAAGCCGTTATGTCAGGGGTCAAGCATTGGTATTCACCGTGTTTTATCCGAATGTGATTGGGGGCAGGCAAGTGAAGATACGCTTTCATATGAAGGCAGTATGATAGTTGAAGAGTATATTAAAGGGCGTGAGTTGACGGTTGGCATTATAGAAGACGAAGCTCTGCCAGTTGTTGAAGTTGTTGCACCGGACGAATGGTATGATTACAATGCCAAATATACAAAAGGTACCAGTAGGTATCTGGTTCCGGCTCCTTTGGATGAAGAAATTAAAGACGCATGTGATAAACATGGTTTGGATGTATTCAGGGCTTTAGGATGCAGCGGATTTGCCCGTGTAGATTTCCGGCTCTCAGATAACGGTAAATTATATGTTTTGGAGCTCAACAGTATTCCGGGATTTACTGAAACCAGTCTTCTGCCGATGGCGGCAGGAGAAGCCGGGCTGGATTTTTCTGCGCTTTGTGATCGCATAATGCAAACGGCGCGGCTAGAATAGTTTAGTGTAAAGTAAAAATCTGTACAGCGGGTTCAAAAGTTGCAGATTTTGCGATGTAACCCTTTTAAAAGGATTATATCTTCAGAATCAGAAGGACGTAATTTGTTGGAGTACTGGCGTGTTGATTAATTCTTTTTCCAATACTCCAACACTCCATTATTTTGTGGGGTAAATAGATTTTTTAGTATTTAATTTATATTGTTCTTTTGCATGATTCGACAAAGCAAATAACTTAGAGGTTTTTATGTGGTTTGATGATAATGAGAATATGTCGAGCAAGTGGCTGTTCAGAAAGAAAAAACGCGGTCGCAAAGCGGCGCTCAATGTCAATGTTCGTTTGGGCGGTAGAAGTAAAGCTGAACGTTATCGTATTGCCGCCTACGTGCTGACGCCTCTTATTGTTGCAGTGGTTGTTCTTTTACTTTGGCTTGGGGTGAGTCAGGCGGGCGAACTGTTGTTTTCGGGCAACAAAAGATTTACGATCAAGCATTTAATCATCAGGCAGGGGCCTGTGATAAGCGAAGAGTTGGTAGAGGAATTTACCGGGATCAGTGAAGGGACGAACCTGTTCGGGTTCAATATACAGGAAGTTCGGCATAAATTCCTGGAACGTGTTCCAAATGCTGAATCAATGGAAATCAGTCGGCGTTTACCAGACACTCTTAAGATAGAGATATCGGAAAGAGTTCCGCTGGCAAGAGTTGGCCGTATGGGGCACCTTGTTGTGGATGGCGGCGGATATCTTTTTATATTGAGAAGGAAACTGCGGGAACTGCCGATCATAAGAGGTTATGATGTGGGGAATCAAAGACCAGGGCAACGGGTTGATGGACGGGTTCTCACTGCTGTTAAAGTTTTGAATGTTTGCTCGCATCCGAAAATAGATTTGCGTGTGGCTGAGATCAATGTTGGGGATGATGAGCGTATATACGTTCAGCTTTGCAGCGGGAAGAGGGGCTCGTGGCTATGGGATGATATTGGTGATATAACCGAGCAGCCGCGAGTGAATCTATTTAAGAAACTCAGTGGATGGTCAGAGGTGTTAAAAACGCCCAAGGGAAAACAGGACACCGAATTTGATCTGTCGTTCAACGACAAGGTTTACAGCAGATAAGGGATCATTGATCATGGCGCTACCTCCTATTGTCGCACTGGAAATTGGTACATCCAAGATTATTGCCCTTGTGGGAGAGCTTCGTGAGGGTGATCAGGTAATGATCACAGGAATGGGTGAGCATCCTTCCGTTGGTGTCCGTAAGGGCGAAATCATTGATTTTGAGAATGCCGCGGTTTGTGTGCGCGCGGTATTGGAGGCTGCCGAAAACAGCGGTAGAGTTGCCATTCGCCAGGTTCATCTTGCAGTTTCGGGGGGGCATATTCAGAATCTTATAAGCCGCGGATCTGTGCCCGTTCTGGATAAGGACAGCGGAATAGTTCAGGAAGATATCGACAATGTTATGGAAGTGGCAAGGGCTGTAAATCTTCCTTCCGACCGCGATGTTATTCATACAATTTGTCAGCATTTCAGCATTGATGATCATGGGCAGGTAATCAAGCCGGAAGGTATGGAAGGCGCGAAGTTGTCGGTAAACATGTTGGTTCTGCATGGTATACGGAGTCGTTTACGTAACGCTGTAAGAGTGGTGCACAATGTTTCTGTTGAGGTGCAGGACGCTGTTTTCAGCGGACTTTGTTCAGCGTTATCGGTTTTGACAGCTGAGCAGAAGAAAAGCGGTGTAGTGGTTATTGATTTTGGGGGCGGTACAACCGATTATCTTGTTTATGCCGACAATGTGGTTGCTTCGGCTGGCGTATTGGGTGTGGGCGGTGATCATCTGACCAACGATATTGCATTAGGGTTCAATATTCCGATCTCACAAGCAGAGCGTTTAAAGCGTGTTTCCGGAAGTGCAGTAGTTGAAGCTTTGAATGGGGCCCAGAAGAGAGTGTCGGTTCCTCCTGAGGTTGGGTTTCCTGGGCGTTCTATCAGTCTTAGAGCGTTACATACTGTAATAAACGCACGGGCGGATGAGATTTTAAACATGGTCAAGCGGCGTCTTCAAGATGATGGTATTTTGCATCGTATTGGAGCGGGAGTGGTGCTTACTGGCGGCGGAGCGCATTTGAATGGAATGGTTAAATTGACAGAAGATGTTTTTAAATTGCCGTGTTCGATCGGCAGGCCGAGAAATATCAGTGGCTTAGCTACAGCTACAGAAGGGCCGGAATACGCGGCCTGCAGTGGTCTTGTACAATACGGATTCAGAACAATGGCGGGTCGGCGTCAAACGTCTGGCCTGGGCGGTTTGTTCGGACGGCTGTTGGGAAGGTAGGAATACTGTAACATGTACGAAAAGAACCTTAGTATTCTAGGGCTTGGCGGGGGCGGATGCAGGATAATTCATCGTCTTGCGGCCGATTGCGGGGACAATAGTCCTGCAATAATCTCGGTTGATACGGATGCAGACAGTCTCGCGTCATACAGGGCCGCGATAAAACTTCAGATCGGCGCGAGTCATACCAATGGGCTTGGCGCAGGAGGCGATGTGAATCTCGGACGGCTTGCGGCGGAGTCGGACCTCGAGATGATTCAGGAGTTGTTCAAGGATACCAAGCTGATGTTTCTTGTTGTAGCCCTTGGGGGCGGCACGGGAACAGGAGCAGCTTCTGTTGTTTTGAACGCGGCTAGAGACGTTGGAGCTGTAACATTATGTTTTGCCACACTTCCGTTCGAATTTGAAGGGCGGCAGCAAAAAGAATCGGCGGATCAGGCTGTTGCAGAACTTCGCGCGGCATCAGATGCATTGATTACCATTCCAAACGACAAATTATTTGAATTAGCGGGAAAAACAAAAGTTGCGGAAGCTTTTCAAACAACCGATGAAGTGCTGAGTACAGGTATTGGTTCAATTTATAAACTGATCACGCGGCCGGGTTTTATCAATATTGACCTGGCCCATCTGAAAAATGCGATTCAGAACAGCGGTGGTGTTTGCAGTTTCGGCTATGGGGAAGGGATCGGCGGGGACGGAGCAAAGACAGCTGTCGCATCATTGTGCGGGAGTTCTCTTACGGAAGAAGGCCAGGTTATATCGCGTGCGCGGTCATTATTAGTAAGCATCATTGGCGGGCCTGATCTGGCGATGCAGGATGTTGGGGTGATAATGGAATTTATTAAAAAGAAAGCTCCTGAGAATTGTAATATTTCAATGGGAACCGTTATAGATGATGGCTGGAGTGACAGGGTAACGGTAGCAATAATCGCCTCTGATCAGCGTGTTTCGGAGCCAGCGCCTGCGGTGGTACCCGAATTTCCGCTTGCAGTTGAAGAAAAAACGCTGCCGGAACAACTGGCTGGCGGGAAGAAAAAGAAAAAGTCCAGAGAACTGCAGGCCAAGCTCAGGCTTGAGCCTTCCGGGAAAGGTCGCTTCAAGAACATAGAGCCCACAATACTTGACGGAGAGGATATGGATATTCCCGCTTTTGTGAGACGGGGGATAGTGATTGAGAAATGAGTTAGAGCCTGTTCTAAAAGCTCGCAGGCTCTCAAATCCGAAGCACTAAGCACTAAATCCGAAACAATATCAAATGACCAAAATCAGAAATTCAAAACAAAAGAGTCCAAAATTTAGGAGTTTTGAACATTTTGTCATTTAAATTTTAGATTTGTCCCGCCTTGCGGGATAAATTTAGGACTTGTCCCGCTTCAGCGGGGTTTCGATATTAGGATTTCCCGTCCGAAACTTTTCCGGACAACGTTTAGTGGATAATTGCGTACATCAGGATATTCTGACCGAGCGATAAAGCGCTTTGTGTATTGTAACCGTGCGCGTATGGATTCTGCGACATTTCCCACGCGCCTGCCATGCCGAGCGGGCTGTAGATAACCGCGTAGTAGCCGTTGATTTCTACTCCTTCAAGTTTCGGGGATATTGAGGCTTCTCCCAGTTCCTTTGCCGTTGCCGAGGTTATGCCTACCTTAGTGATTTCGTTAGGCATGGCGAATATACTGTCACTTGCCGGTATAGGCTTCATGGGTTGCGGCAGAATAGATTTCATCAATTCGCGTATTGCAAGATCAAATCCTTTACGTCCGCAGCATGCTTCGGCAAACAGGAATCCGCCGTTTTCCAAGTATTTTTTAAGCATGGATTTTTCAGTCTTTTTGAGCCTGAAATGTTCATGACCTATGATATATAACAGGGGAGCATCATATATCTCCTTGTCCGACAATTTCGTTTCTTTCACTTTGAATCTTACCGGAACTTCTGTTTTTTTGTTGAATGTCTGAAGCAGAACCGACATGCCGGCATGTCTTGTCTTCCATTCTCCATCGTACACAACCTGGACCAGGCACATGGCGTCGGGACCGGGATCTTCCGCATTTTCGAATTTCATCTTACGGGCTTCCTGCTTGGCCCATGCCCGGCTTGCCGTTGCGTAAGAAAGAATGTTCAATCCGAGTCTAACGGCGGAATCAGGCATATAAGAAGCGAATTGCGGGTGTACTTCGCCGCCGTCCCAGGCCACCGCCATACCGAATCGGGAAACCAGCGCTACGAGCCGACAGTTGACTGTAACACCGTCCATCCATGGCTCGTTGCCGACAAACCCTGTCTTGTATACGCCGGGGCTGTACTTTACAAGATCCACATCGTAATACGCATGAAAGATAGGATGGTCGGAACTGATCCGCTGTAACGGTATTTCCGGGAAAATTAAATTAAGCTCTTTTTTTGTCGAGCGATAAAACGGTTCGGAACCCAGCCCGGTATTGAAGACCATCATTCCGCCGGCCAGCATATATTCCCTGAGCATTTTTCGATCACCCTCTGCAAACTCATAGTTATAGTGACCACTGTAATAGATTATAGGATTCTTTTCAGGATTAGCATCTACTTGAGCAATGGTTTTAATTTCCATTGTGTAGTTGGCATCTACGAGTTTCTTCAGGGATTTAAGCAGGTTATTGATATCGTTAGGCGTGGAGTTCCAGCGCTCATTATCGATACCTTCTGCGCCGCCCTTATTTTGTGCCTCGGCGCTGATTACCGTAAACAAACATACTAATACGATCAGAATATATTTAATTATTTTCATCTCAGTAAACTAAATGTCCTTTCGTGGTTGTCAGGTTACATAAAATTGACTGCTATACTAATTAAATATTGCAGAACAGCCAAGCTCAAATTCAATGCCAGACCACTATTCATACCTGTTTTCTGTGATTTTAGTAACCTTGTTCAGGCGATCAACATTATGAATATATAAGCGTCAAGTTTACGGGAAAAGAGAAAAACCATTGTAAAAAAGGAGAATACCTATGAGATACGCAAAAGCTGTAAGAATATATAAAGTAATTTCTCCATTTCTTGCGACTACTCTCTGTGCCGGCACGGTATTGGGCGTTGGAACCGGTTCTGACGAGCCGGGATTTGTTCCGCCGCCGGAAGGCAGAAACCCGCCACCACCGCCACCGCGAACGGTTAATGCCAAAGAGGACTTATTTGGCTGTTGCTGCTGCTGTCCGCCCGCAGCAGTGAGTACGACTGAGGCAAAAAAACCGCCCACACCGCCGATTTCGATAGTTAAGCTTAGACACTGAAAGATTGGAGCGTTGGAGTGTTGGAGAGAAGTTGTTGTTAAATTGATCATTACTCCATTACTCCGACACTCCATATTATCGGGCAAAATCACGGGAAACTAGCCGTTTTCGCGTTTTGCGGATATTTTCCGCGCTTTTTTGTAACCTTATTGAGCTGATAAACATTAAGAATATGTAGATGTAAAGTCTGAAAAAGGCAAAAAATAATTGCAAAAATAAGGGTTTTAAAGCAAAATTTAAAAAAGAAGGAGAACACCCATGAGTCATGCAAAAGCCGTAAAGATATATAAAGTGGTTTCGCCGATTCTTGCGACTACTCTCTGCGCCGGCACGGTATTAGGCGGAGATGGTTCTAGCGAGCCGGGATTTGTCGCTCCGCCGAAAGACAGAAAACTTCCGCCGCCCCCGCCGCGAACTGTTAATTCCGGAGAGAGCACATTTGGCTGCTGCTGCTGCTGTCCTCCCGCTGCGGTAAGTACGACTGAAGCGAAGAAGCCGCCAACACCGCCGGTCTCGATAATTAAGCTCAAACACTAAGCTGTAATTTATCGGATAAAACGTCAGGCGTGATGTATCCTTGCAGACAGGCATTGTTTTGCTGTGCCCGCTTGAATCTGTTATCATTTCGTGATCTGTCGTGATCTTTCTTTTGTTCATTAAGTAAAAAAGGGGGGTATGGATGTGTCTGCAGATCGAGCAGGTTCGGCATCTTCTTGTTTGCAATTCCGGGACAAAGGGTATGCGCTTGCTTCCGAGGGCCGATACCAGGAGGCGCTCCAGGCTTTTGACAAAGCCATCGCAATAGACTCTTCATATTCTGCTCATGCCTGGGACGGCAGGGGTTATATGCTTACCGGCATGCATCAATATCAGGAAGCTTTGCAGGCCCATGACAGGGCCATTGAAATCAATCCTGCGTTTGCGTATTCATGGACCGGCAGAGGGAATGCTCTTACCGGCATGGGTAGTCATCAGGAGGCATTGCAGGCCTATAAGAAGGCCATTGAAATAAGACCAGAATGCGCTCATGCCTGGCACGGTCAGTCCGCTTTACTTCTGAAGAAACCTGAAATGGAAAAATCAACCGGATGTTCCGCGCAACAGAGCTTTTGCAGGGCACTTTTTCTTCGACAGACCTGTCGGCAGGTGTTCCCTCTTTTAACTCCGCATCTTCTTGATCTGGCCGAAGCTCTTCATTTGCCGCTTATTTCCAGAGAACTTCTTCTTCATGGTAGCAAAGCTGCAAAAGATCCGAAGTATAAGTCGTTTTTGGAAAGAACCATGAAGGAATGTGAGGAGCCGCTGAACATTCTTGCTTTACTTGATTCTGATTCAGGGCTCAGCAAAACGGAGAAACTGTTATGGAGCGGTATTGTTAACTATTATTATGGAAATCCCGTACAGGCCTTCGAGTATTTTAATGCCGTAGATACGGAGGACGAAACCAATCTGGCCGGTCAATATTATCTTATCCTGTCACTTAAAGCGTATGCGGAACCCGCTGATAAGGAAACGGCGTTTGCGCTAACGAAAGCGGAATCTGTTCTTAAGAATACCAATACTGATACACAGATTGATGATTTATATTATGCGGGGCAGATATTTCTGCTTGCCGGGCAAAAAGAAAAGGCGCTTGCGTGTTTTATTCGCAATAATCGGCATATACCGTCTCTCTATATGCAGTGGATCTGTTTGCAGGAGCAAGGCGATAAAATTGCCGATGCCGTTCGCAAAACTATTCTGGAAGAAGAACGTTGTGCCGTTGAACAAGGCGGTTACAGTTATATGTCTTGTTCTAAGCTGCCTGAACCTGGTTCGGTACAAAAGGATTGTATGAAGAACCTTCAGTTAGCAGTTTATTCCAGGGAGATAGAACCCGCGATTCGGAAGATTGAAGTGCAGAAGTCAGCAGGAGAAGAGGCGTAGATTTCTTAGAAATAAGTAACCATTAGTAGAATTTTGGACATTATTAGGTAGAGAAAGATGCAGAAACTTTGTATTCTCAGTTGGTAAATCTGTATATAACTGTAATTAATAAGATAAAAGGAAAGAAGATATATTTATGGACAAGATTACTTTATTCAAGGCCGGGCGGTTGATTAAATTGCTATTCATTTTCTGTATGATTTCCTTACCGGTTTTCGGTGCCGGCACATGGCATATAAAAGAAGCGCCGATCCGTTATAAGATAAAAATTACTTGGACTACCTGGGGCGGAAGACGTGCGGACCGACCGACTCAAAAGTCTTGCGGTTATTTTGTGCATTTGCCTGATAAGGGTATTTTGCCCGAACCGCTGCCTTATCCGCATGTAGTGGATCAAAGCGGGAAAGAGTACAAGAGCTGGGTGCTTGCTCAGAACAAGAATGAAGGGCTTGCTCTTATATTTGAAGATACCGGTCACATAAATGAGATGTATGTTTATTTTACCGGCGCCAGCAAACTGAATGCCTGGACTCCTGAAAGCGGTATGACGCCGAGTCCATTCCTGTTTTTCAGTCCTAAAACGGCGAGCATGGCTGCGGCAAAAGAAATGGCACAATTCGGGCCCATGAAAAACCCGCTTGGGTTCTGGCACAAAAGGGCTGGAATAGGAATCGGCAAGATGAGTATACTGTGTGACCCGCGCGGTTATCCGCCGCCCTGCAGTTATTACAAGCTGGCATATCTGACATGCGGCGAAGAATACGGTTCTTATTCACTGCCGGGTCTCATGGCATACAGCGGCAGAGTCGGCGGCGGCTTTAAGCCGAAACCGACAATGAAAGATCCTAACGCTAAAGCGCGTTGCACTTCTTTAGCAAACGTGGAAACTTATATTAATGGTCAGAGATATACGCTTGCCCGCGGGTACGGAAAGCCTATAAATACTCCACCGGGTCTTCGCAAACTGGAAATGTTCACGTTTGTTAAGGCTGAGAATTTTTATGATCCGAACAAGCCGCGGCAAATACAGGATATGGAGCAGAAATGGGTTGCCGAGATTATGATCAAGGCGCCGCCGCTTAAAGATTACCCGCCTTATGATTATGAAACTATGAGAAAGCATAAAATGACAAGCACATCTGAGCTTAAGCCGGAATCTCATTCCAGAAAGAAAGGTCACGGGCGTTTTTTTGTGCCGGAAGATGAATGCGCGAAGTCCGGACATTATGTTGTAACCGGAGTTGAATCACGCGATGGGAAGCCTATTCCTCTTTTCGTGCCTGTTGTGGTTGCTAGAGATTATGAGTCATATCAAGGCGGTAGAGAGGAAAAAACGCTGGTATACAGGATGAATGTTCCGTCCTTTGTCAATAATCCAAAGGACACGGAATATATCTGGACATTGGATGGCGGTATTGAGGTTAAAAGCAGAGACTTTCTATGGATTTACCCTCATAACGCACATAAACAGCGGCCGATAAGCCTGACGGTCAAGTCAGGTGAATACAGCGCCACGGCAAATTATCCGCTTATCCCATTTGTTGCCTGGTATTACTCCGGGAAGGAGAAAGATATAGGCATCAGAGCGACAGATAGAAGAGGAGTGGTGTCTGATTTAAATGAGCCGAGATTTCTGGGTTATCTGAGGGATGGTTTTAATAATGTGCTGAAACATATCCCGATAGATCAAGATCCGACTAAAGACTGGAACAGTGCCATGTTCTTATCTTTATCCAGAGGATACGAATATGGTAATGGCCGTGATCTTCTGGACATCATGACCAAGCGCTGGAAATATTTTGAAGGCAACCCGAAAATGAGGCCGGAACAGAAAGCTTATCTCCAGAACATTTTCTATCATTGGCTGTGCTGGTACGCGCCTGACAAGGCCATAGAGTGGCTGGAAAGAGTGGAAGAAGGCACAAAGAAGGACCTCAGGAGAAAAAAAGAACTGCAGATGATGCGGGCTGATGTGTATATGTATCAAAAGAGAGATTTTGAAGAGGCCGGGAAAGTCCTGGATGCCTTCCAATCGAAAGCCAAGGGTGCAAGCAGGTTTGACTTGCTAGCGGATGTCAAGCGTGGTGATCTTGCCTTTTTCCAAGGTGACCTGAACAAAGCAGCAGAATACTGGGGCAAAGTGCAGGATATTGTTAAAGCGCAGGGTATAGAAACATTCATGGAAGGGATAACGCCTGTCGAATGGGCAGGACAGCGGCGACAGGGAATGAAAAAGAAGGTTAAGTATTCAGTTGCGGCAGAAAAAGACCCTGAAGCTGAGGGTGATGAACAGGTGGATGAATGGAAAAAAGTTGCCGTTGTTGAAACACAGCTTGCCACGGAAGTGATTACCCTTCTTGACCAGGGTTATTTAAAGGAAACGCTTCAGCAGTTGGGACAATGGGAGCTTCAATTTCCCATGAGCAAAATCTCCGCGGATTGTTTCATACAGGAAGCCAGGTTGTATATGAGACTGCAGAACTATCAACGCGCAGCAACTATTCTGGAAGCGTACTGTAAGAACATAGAAGCGTCCAGTTTTCTTCCTAAAGCCGCTGATCTTCTGATTGACTGCATGATGCGTGGCCAGATAAAGGCCTCCGAAAGAAAAGAGATCCTTGAAGATTTAAAGAAGAAATTTGAGTTTCATCCGTTGGCAAGCAAAATTGACCGCCTGCTAAAGGGACGACGACGTTAAAAGGAAACAAAGGCGAAAAACAGACGCTGAAGATGAAATCTCTCCGGTGATATTATGAAAAAATCCATTTTAACGATTATTACCGTTCTGACTCTCATGTGTTCCTGCCGGGACAACACAAAACATGATGAGCAAAGGCTGCCCGATAGAATCATAGCTCTTAACGAGTTTTCAACTGAACAGTCACGTGCTTTTCTCAAGGGTTTTACGGGTGATTGGCGCGGTGATACGGACAAAAACAAGGGGGTCCCGGTTCCGCCTGTTCAGAAACCGTATCCGGAAGACGCAAAACTCATTGATCTTGTTAAACCCGAAGATATTAAAGCGGGCAGTATGCCTTTGGCGGATGCTGTTAATAAGCGAAGGAGCAGGAGGGAATATACCACCGAGAACTTGAGTAATGATGAATTGAGTTTTCTGCTCTGGAGCACACAGGGAATATCGGCAATGGCAAAGGATGAAAAAGGCGATGTTGCATATTATTTAAGAACGGTTCCTTCCGGCGGGGCCAGGCATCCTTTCGAAACTTATCTGATAATTAATCATGTGGAAGGTATAGAACGGGGACTCTACAGATATCTCCCGCTTAAACATAAATTGCTCCTGATTCGTGAAGATATATATCTACCTCTGGCCATTACAGAGGCATGTTACGGTCAGAATTTTACGGGGAATGCCGCAGTAGTATTCATCTGGTCGGCTATTCCGTACAGGACGGAATGGAGCTACTGTTATACCGCGCATAAAATGATTGCCGTTGAGGCCGGGCATGTGTGTCAGAATTTGTATCTTGCCGCTGAATCGATAGGCGGCGGCGCATGCGCGGTTCTTGGATATGATCAGAATAAACTGGATAAATTGATTAACGTTGACGGAAAGGATGAATTTGCTGTTTATCTGGCGACTGTCGGAAAGGTCAAATGAAAGAACCGAAAGATCATGCCTTCAGTCTGAAAAATCCTGATCAGCTTCGCGCGGAGATCAAGAGGCTCAAACTCGACATTCCTATAGAAGAGGATTTTTCCCTGCTTGGCAAAGAATTGGATATTGCCGGTAAAACACTGCCTAACAGATTCTGTATCCAGCCGATGGAAGGGTTTGACGCGCAGCCGGATGGTTCGCCCGGCAGGCTGACTTACCGCAGATATATACGTTATGCACAGGGTGGGGCGGGCATGATCTGGCTTGAAGCTTCTGCGGTTTTGGATGAGGCCCGCTCAAATCCGGCCCAGCTTTATCTGAACAAAAAAAATGTCGGCATGTTTGCCGAACTGACAGCGGCAATTCGCAAAGCCGCTATGGATGCTTTCGGCCGGGACATTATTCTTATTATTCAGATTACTCATTCCGGCCGCTACAGCAGGCCGGACGGGACAAAAAGGCCCATCATTGCGCATCATAGTCCGGACCTTGATAGTATTCATGGTATATCCGCCGATCAGCCTCTTGTCACTGATGATTATCTCGACAATCTACAGAATGCATATGTTGAATCCGCGCGGCTGGCGGTTGAGGCAGGGTTCAATGGTGTGGATGTAAAAAGCTGTCATAGATGTCTGATTTCCGGCTTATTGGCTGCTTTTACCAGGGAAGGCAGGTATGGAGGCTCTTTTGAGAACAGAACACGTTTTCTCCTGGAAACACTTACGGCAATAAAAAAGAACATACCAGGACTTCTTATCGCGACACGCATGAACGCGTACGATGCCGTGCGTTATCCATACGGGTTCGGGGTGGACAAAGATGACTGGCGAAAACCCGATCTTTCCGAACCTGTTAAGTTGGCGAAGAAACTGAAGGAGCTCGGCATTTCGATTATTAATGTTTCAACAGGCATCGCTCATTTGGGAACGGATATAGGGCTGTCTTCAGATGTTGGTCAGGCCGATATAACAAACAGGAACGAGCACCCCCTCTCAGTTATTAACCGTATTATGGGTATAACGGTAAAAATACAGAAGGCAGTGCCTGGCGTACCCGTTATAGGCGGAGATTACAGTTGGCTGAGACAGCTGATTCCTTATGCCGCAGCAGGTGCGGTTAAAAGAGGAAGGATCGCTATAGTGGGCCTGGGCCGCAGTGCACTGGCATATCCTGATGCCGTAAAGGATGTTCTGGAGACAGGCAGGATGGAGCCTGTTAAGTGCTGTATAACCTGTTCAGCCTGCATACAGCTCATGCGTGATGGCGGAGTTACAGGGTGTGTAATTAAAGACAGTGATATATATGGTACAGAGTACCGGAGCCGACGCCGCTTTTCGCTTGATTATCTTAAAGAGGAGGCGCGCCGCTGTCATTATTGTGAGTCTGCGCCATGTACGGAAGGTTGCCCGTCGCGAATTGATGTTCCGGCATTTATCAAGGCTTTTGCAGAAGACGACATTAAGAAGGCCTATACAATACTCTGCCGGTCAAACGTATTACCGGAAATGTGCTCGCATCTGTGTCCCACCTGGATGCTGTGCGAAGGGCCTTGTATTGAGTCGACGCTTACCGGAAGGCCTATACCTATTCGAGATATTCAATACGCGGTCTGCTGGCTTGCGCGGGAGCAGGGCTTTATAAAGACGAGTATTCCGGATAAATGTTCAGGTAAGAAAGTTGCAATAATCGGAGGAGGCCCTGCAGGAATATCGTGCGCGGTTAAACTGGTAGAAAAAGGGCACAAAGCGGTAATCATGGAAAGAGACAAAAAACCCGGTGGGACACCGGACAGTGTTATACGGGCTGCCAGATTCCAGGAGGCGCAAACCGAGATTAACGCCGTATTAAAGTCCGCATTTGAAGCAGGGCGACTGGAGATTGAGTTTTTAAAAACACTTGGCAAGGATATTACGCTTGAAGGTTTAGGGGAATATGACGCGGTGCTGTTGGCTGCCGGGCTATGGCAGGAACGCTCGCTAGGTAAGGCTGATGGAGTAATTGACGCGCTTACCTTTTTGAAGAAAGTTAAAAGTGGTGAATTGAGGTCTCTTCCTGAAACAGTTGTCGTACTCAGCGGCGGTGATTGTGGTATGGACGCGGCAGCTGCGGCAAAGGAGCTGGGCGCTGTTAACTTATACGTGGTTTACGGCGGGTCGTTATCGGAAATGCACTGGCATATGGATGTGGAATGGTTCAGAACAAGTAATACTCATTGTTTAACACTTACCGAACCTGTCGGCTATGAAACAGACGGAAACGGCAAATTGACAGGTTTGAAAATACGCAGAACTCAGCTTGAACCGCCGGATAAATCGGGTGTAAGATATCCTGTTCCTGTCCCGAACAGTGAAAGTGTATTGAAAGCTGATATGGTTATTGAGGCTATGGGTCTGGGAATAAGTGATAAACTGAAGAATGCGTTAAAAGGTGCCAATTTTACTGATAGCGGCTTGATTGAGACGGCGGGTAAAGATTCTTTTGCCGCAGGGATTAACGGAGTCTTTGCTGTCGGCGCTCTGATCAACGGCGGCGCGTCAGTTGCGCAATGTGTTTCCGAAGGCATGAAGGTTGCAGGCGAAATTGATATATTTCTAAGCAGTGGAACAAAACGCATGAAAGAATGAAGAATTTTAGACAGGATGAACAGGATCTACGGGATAAAGAATTGTCAATCATACTAAAGAGGGACTGACGATATGAAGTTGGAAAGTTGTATTAAAATTGAATATGGAAAATGTGAGAAACCGGATAATACTATAAAGCGCCTGGAACCGAGTATTAAAGAGCTTTATGAATACACATATGTTGAAGAAAAAGTTGCAGAGTATCTTTATTGGTCGGCGATTTTTATCGATGAATTCGATTTTCAATGTATGGGCAAGGGAGTGGCACCCGGCTGGAGCAAGGCAGGCGCTCTTGCCGAATGGGCTGAATGGGTTTCCAGCAGGAATGTTGACCTTATGCCGGGCTATATCGCGGCGCATCAAAAAGATCTGAAAGAGCCTCATTTAAATATAGAGGATCTGGTTTCTCATGTATCGACAGCAGTGCCGTCTGTCATTGAACAGGTAAAAGACACAAATTGCGCAAAGTTCTGGGTTGACGGATATTCGTTGATGGATAATCGCGTGGTCAAGGTGCCCATAGAATTTGTCCGGCGTATCAGCGGGCCCAGTGGCGGTGCCGCGGGCAACAGGATCGAAGAAGCGATTGTTCACGCCACAAATGAAATTTTTGAGCGCAGAACCCACATAACCGTTCTCAGGCAGAAGCTGATCATGCCAACCATTGATGTTGAGACGATCGACAGCCCGATAATTCAGGCGCAGATAGATTTTATCAGGAGCAAAGGGATAGAAGTGTATATAAAGGATCTTTCGTTCGGGGGAGAACTGCCGTGTGTCGGGACGTATTTCCTGGACCCTAACATTCCTGAGAGTTCTCAGTTTCATCACTCTTTCAAGGTGGGATCTTCTTTTAATAAAGAACACGCTTTAATGAGAACATTTACCGAATATACACAGGGCCGTAAGCTGGACGAGTTTATTAAGGCCGATAAAGAAGAACAGGCACGTATTCTGAATGCCGATTTCAGAAACATTAAATGTATAGAAGGTGATGATGATAATTTATTGTCGGCGTTCATGTTCGGGTTTGTTCCTTACAAAAATGCGGATTTCCTGAAGGAAGGTGATCTTGTTCCTTTTGAAACAAGTGAGGGTTTCAAAGATTGTCTGGAAGATATAGAAAAAGCCAAGGAGATATGCGCGAAGCTTAAGAAGGATTATGTAATTGTTGATTTTACGGATCCCAAAGTAGACTTCCCGGTAGTACAGGTGGTGATTCCGGGTTATTCCGATATTCTGCCGTATCATCCTACAGCGAGTGATGTGTTGTTTCAGCCGTGGACAAGGGCGCGGATAATGGAATGCTACAATTAAATACGTTTATCGTTGATCGGTTGCGCGGCTCGAATCGTTTGTCGTCCATCGGTTGCGGTGTTTCTTTTCCTGCCTGTAACCCCTGCCATACGCAACCGCAACCGTAAGCCGTTTGCAGCGCTGTAGCAATGGGCAGCGCCGGCGAGTTTCGCCCAAGTTCGTGGCTGAGAGAGCCTGCCTGTATTTTTGGATATGCATAATGTTACGGTAGACAAGCAAGGATTTCCTCCCACCTTGGTTATTGGATATTCCTTGTTGGCTGTTGGATATTGAACTTCTCTTAGCAGAAAGGCACGGTATATCTGGCATGCGGCATGAGATAATAGGTGATATCGGATACAGATTGTCTGTCGGCTAAGGCCGTTTTGATTGCAGAATCAATGTCGGGCGCGGTTCTGATTCCGAGATCTTTACGATCTTGGGCCGGCATTTCCGTTATCAGAATGGTTTTATTGCCGCGGGTTTTTGTTGATAGCGCTGTTTGTCCAAGAATTTCGGGTGCCTGTCGAAGTTCAACAAAAATTTCTTTGAGATTTTCTTTCTTTATCCAATAACGGAAACGTTCATTGCCAAGTCCTTCCGGACAGGGTGCTGAGAGAATTATTGTCCCATTATCTTTAACCGCGCGGGAAGCGTTAAACAGCGCTTTATGGCTTTGGACCCAGTTTGACGCCTTTGAGGCGAAAGCGATAACAATGTCCGCTTTTTCTGTTATATCGATACGGCAGACTTTTTCAACAAGTCTGCATGCAGCCCTGTGAGCGGCGTCGAGCTCGCCGGAGAAAACGCCGACAAGCTCACCTGCCGGTGACAGTACGGTATTTATAATTATATCCGGTTTACACATGTAGGCGCTTTCCAGCATTTCTTCCGATACGGGATTGCCGTCAAGAGTTCCGATATTGGCATGCGGATGAATTTTGTTCTGTTCCGGATCGAGTGTCAGGCTGTGATTGTGAGCAATAGTATTTCTGTCCGCAATGCCGGGGACCAGAGATTTGCGGCCTCCTCCGAACCCGGCATGGTAATGGTAAGCGGCCGAACCTATAGGGATCAATCTGTCTGCTGATAAAGCTCGCTTGTTGACCCGTACATTATGTCCGCGTTTTGTGGTTCCTACGTCCATGAGACAAGACCGGTCATCACAGTTATGGAGAAAAATCCGATTTCTCAGGATGCGTTCAGTTTCGGGGCCCAGAATCTCTTTTATTTCCTGAGGGGTGGGGGGTCGATGAATTCCTGAAGCGATGAGGACCGACATATCCTCGATTGAGCAGCCTTTTTCTTTAAGGCCGTTAAGAATGACGGGCAGAATGCGGTCGCATGCGGTTTTTCTGGTATGATCCGAAACAATAAAGCAGATGGATTCTTTTGGTTTAACAATATCAAACAGTGTCTGCATGCTTCCATCCGGCCAGACGGGATCAAGGAGTGATTGATGGATATCTTTTTCCTTAAGGGGGGCGGGTTTGAATTCAGATTCTATATTGCCCAGGAAATCAGCAGATTCAATGGTCACGCAGTCCATGAAATTTATTTTTTCTTCTTGCGCTTTTCTTTCTTAGGGGCTTTTTCCTGCGCCTGCTGTTGCGGTGAGTAATCCTCTTCGCCGGGCTCTTTGACTTCTTCGATAAGTTTTTCAACTATATCCATTGTGTCCATGCCTTCGGAATCCGCCGCGAAATTTGTTCTAAGCCTGTGCCGAAGTACAGGTCTGGCTGCGTGCCGGATATCTTTACAGCTGACATGAATGCGGCCATCGAGAACAGCCATTGCTTTAGCGGCAAGCACAAGGTTCTGGCCGGCACGCGGACCGGCTCCTGTTGCGACGTATTTTTTAATAAATTCCGGGGTTTCCTCGTATTGCGGCCTTGTTGCTCTTACAAGTTTAATAACATATTTAACCACATGGTCGGAAACAGGGATTTTTCTTACAACATCCTGAATCTGAAGAACATCATGCTTGTCCAGAATTTGATTGGGTTCGGCAAGGCCGCCAGTTGTTGTTGCTCCGATAACTTTTTCTTCTTCGTCCTTAAGCGGATAATCAACCCAGATATTGAACATGAAACGGTCAAGCTGAGCTTCAGGCAATGGATAGGTTCCTTCCTGTTCAATCGGGTTCTGGGTAGCCAGCACAAAGAAAGGTTTATCCAGTGTATAAGTCGTATTGCCGGCTGATACCTGTTTTTCCTGCATAGCTTCAAGAAGTGCCGCCTGTGTCTTAGGCGGCGTACGGTTAATTTCATCCGCAAGCAGCATGTTGCAGAAAATAGGACCTTTTATAAACCGGAATTCTTTTTCTCCGGTTTCCTGGTTTGATTCCAGAACGTCAGACCCGATAATATCCGTAGGCATAAGGTCAGGAGTAAACTGAACACGTTTAAACTTCATATTCAGTACCTTGGCGATAGTCATAATCGTAAGAGTCTTGGCCATTCCAGGCAATCCGACAAGGAGAGCATGTCCGCGCGCTATGACACATGTAAGGATTTTGTCTATTACATCAACCTGCCCGACTATCACTTTGCTGATTTCATGGCGGATTGCGTCGGTCTTGTTTTTCATGTCTTTGACAAGCTGAACATCATCTTCTGATGTTGCTGCCCCGGAGGAAAGAGATTCGGTTTCAGGCTCAGGCTCGGCGGCGGGCTCAGGCTCGGCGGCTGATTCAGGTTTGGCGGCTGATTCAGGTTCGGCGGCGGGTTCAGGTTCGGCGGCGGGTTCATCTGCAAGCAGTGAAACGGGTGCTTCTGCCGCGCCGTTACCGCTGAAAGTGAATTTAGTTTCGCCCAGTTCGATCGAATCGCCTTCATTGAGCTGGACGGCCTTGGCTTCGGCGCCGTTAACTGTTGTTCCGTTAGTACTGTCAAGATCGAACAGGCACCATGTTCCGTTTTCGATTCTAATCTGGGCATGTTGGCTGGAGATGGCAGGATCGTTAATAACCAGATCCGCATTGTCAGCTTTTCCCATAATGATACCGGACTCCGGGAGATCCAGTTTTTGTCCTGCGAAAGGTCCTTCGGTGAATGTAATTTCTGCCATTGTTTTTTACTTTCTCTTAAATGTTAAGTAAATGCTAAAGCTTTATTTTACCAAGATCTTTAATGCTTCTGGCGACCCGAATACAGTTGAGCGACTCGCAGTATTTGACCGGAACGAAATAATCACCGGGTTTTACGAATTCGGTGTAGAGCACCCGGACCATGGACATTTGCCAGCCCGGACCGACCTGGTCCAGTTTTGCGCGTACGAATCTTCTGCGATGCGAGTCGTACATTCTGTAACCGTAATCCATAGAGCGTTTGTTACGTATAAAAGTGATAAAAGCTTGAGCCGTACCTTTCATATGTCCGGTGGAACCCTGTATGCGATTCATCTTTTTCAATGGATAAAACGGCTCGGATTCATCAAGGTGCTTTTGCATATTCTTCAAATCAGATGATTTCAAGGTACTTTTCTCGGGATGCAGAGATAGTCCTTCATAAACATTCTTTTTGCAAATCACAATCAGATCGTATTTAGCGGATGGAAGCCCTTTAAATAGAAATGAAGCGCCGGAGGAAGGAATCTCCGCTTTGTAGCATAACTTGGGTTCACTAATAGGCATGGCAAGCACAATGTCAACAGCGTCTCTGGATATAGGCAGTATTCCCGTTATACCCCCGCTGCAGTCGGGATTCGGTTTAGTGTATAGACGCGAAAATTCTTTGCCGTATTTCTTGGTGTCCGCCTCAGGGTCTGTATTCTTTATTTCCTTTGTGAATCTGGTTTTTTCTTTTGATATTGCTGTATAGGACACTGACAGGAGAAGGGTCAGTGCTATTATCCAGTTAATGCTAGTTTTCATAAGCCTTGATACCTTTTTGCCATTTAGCTTGAATAGCGTTTAATAGTAATATAATTGCTGTTTTATTCAAGCGTTATTTTGCGCATGCATGGCATGACAAAGGGGCAAAACAAGTAATAAAAGAGGCGAAAAGTTTTACATTGCGCTGTTGATCGCCTTGTAATACTCAGACACCTGGTCCTGGTAGCCTTCAGGAGCTTGTGCTGCGCCGCCGTCCACGATGCTTTCAATTTTCAATGTCTGGGTTTTTATTTTAACTTCTATTTCCCCTCCACCGGCATCGAGTTCGGTTTTGGCTCTTTTAAGGGCCGCCAATGCTTTATCTTCATGTTCTTTTATTGCCTTAATAGGGAATCCTGCCTGCGCGCAATCTTTGGCCTGACGAATATGGTGCGCGGCCTCATCAAGTGATGATGTCCGCATACCTCTGAGAGAAGCCTGGGTATATAGCGCGTCGGCTTTAGCCATCAGTTCATCCATGCCTTCCTGACTGCCGGCTACGTCCGCGTCCATTCTGGTTGCAGTTTTATCGCCGGCCATCCCTTTGCCGTCTGCCGCGCCTGTAGCCAATTTGCCGCCGCCGAAAGCCGCTGTTTGCGCCTCACCATTTATATTTGCCGCAGGTCCGCTCTGTACCGGCTCATTGGTTACACGCGGATCCATGTTGGGGTCACCTTCCTGGATTGTTCCGCTTCCGCCGGCACATTCGCCGTTAGACATTCCCTCTCGACCGACCCCGCCTCTGCCAGCTTGTTCTTTATGTTCAGGTCTCTGGCTCCCCGCAGCTCCTTTTCCCGAAAATGTGGTTTCAGGGCCCGACTTTGCTTCACCGGCCTGTCCATCCGTCAGGGGCAGTGTAGCATCCGACGCTCCTTCATCCGCGTCGGCGGCGTCTTCCGCTTCAGTCGTATCAGCCAGATCGCTGATAAGGCTGTCAAATGACATTGCAAGACCTGCCATTGCCATTTCCTCGGGCTGTTCATCTTTACCCGCGGATTCCTGCGTGAATTTCATATTATCGGACTCATTGTAATCTTTTAACCAGGTCTCATAGTCGTCCGCGGCATCTTCCGCTTCCTCCATGGCTTCCATTGCTTCGTCACCCTTTGCCAGTAGCTCAAAAATCTCGACATCAGATGCTTCTGAGTCAGCCTCGTAAGCGTCCTGCATATCGGGATCATCGAATTCAGGCGCTAATTCCTGGAAAACAGAGTTCATGTCCTCACACACCTCAGCTACAGGCGCGATAGCGAACAACATATGGAGATCTTTAGGAACCTGCAGCATGGCATCTTCCATAGCCTCTGCTATTTCTGCCATATCTTCCATCAGCTCATCGCTCTTTTTGTCGTCCTCGCTGGCCTGCCTCATCTCGGATTTAGCTTCTTCCATCACTTTTTGCTGAAGATCTTTAAGTTTAGCTAATTTATCTTTTAATTCTACTGTGGCTGCGAGATGGCCCATCAATTCTTCTTCTTTTGCTTTTTCAGCAGTTTTGTCGAGCATAACGAAATAACGCCTTAATTTCTCCAGAGAGGTCTCTTCATGCGGAAGCGCGTCTTTAGGTTTGTTGATATCCAGTTTATCTACGGCTTCCAGCATATCACCTTGTATATCTTCGCTTTTGCACAATAACGCGATCTTCTTAACTGATTCCGCCAGGGCTTCGTCTGAAATTCTTATTATTTCAGCTTCTTTTAAACAAGCGTTTATGAAGTTGGCCGTTCTGTCTACCAGGCCGTCCTGCTGATCAACAAGCAGAGAGCTTATTGCAGCGGATTTACTGATGAATTCCTGCGTTGTTTCGACTATGTTTTTTTGTTCTTTAATTAACGACTTAAGAACGTTTGCCAGCACGGACAGATCTTCGCTCATATCCGTTTTCCCAACGCAAGATTCGGCATAGGCGAGTGTACGCAGAATTCTTCCTTCCATATTCACACACTTGGAAGCTGTGGGCGTTTTTTCTTCTTCAGTAAGAATCGGTATGCTTTCCAGTTTACCGATGACATGAAACATCTGGTCTGAATAAAGCTTTTGTATTGTCGGCGTCATGGGGCCGAGCGGACTTCTGGGATCTTTCAGTATATCCGCGGTTAATGCTCTGATCTCTTTCTGTTTTTCAGCGCATGCATCCCACTGTTTTTTATTCGCCACCTCAATACCCTTATGAAGATTGCGTGTTTCTTCGAGATTCTCAGTTTGAATCCTGATGATTTTACTTATCAGGGATTTGAGCTTTGCGAATTGATAAGATTTTTTCTTTCTTTCCAGATCTCTATCCTTTCCGGAGAGGAGACTTGATGTCTGAAAGATAATTGGTTCGGATTTAACGGTATGCGATCCACGCGGATCATTATCACTGGCTACAATACGATATTTAACCAAGCCGTTCTGATCGGCCTCCCCCGGTATACCCTGCCAGTGTTCAGTAAATTCTATTTCTTCATTTCCTCGCCAGGTCTTGACTTCACGGCTTTTATCCGAACTGTCCCCTGTAATCTGTTCGAGCCGTATATTGGCCAGTCCGTAATCATCCGCAACAACAAACTGAATATTGGGATTTACTCCGGGTTTGAGCATGGCCGCGCGACTTTCAGGAGAGATTATTTGTATAGAAGGCTCTTTATCGGGAATCAGCGTGAAATTGACAATTGCTTCGGCGGTTTCGCCGTAAGTGTTAACAGCTTCGAACTTAAGCACATTCCCGCCGGTTATTTTTCCGGAACCGGACAAAACAGTTTCACTCGCGGGAGCGAGTTTAACCGGGTTAATATCAGGGATTTTCATCGCCGCCGATTTTATGGGCAGATTACATTCAATAGTCGCGTCAATCCGGGAGTGCTGCAGGATTCTCATTTCAGCAGATAATCCATCATAGTTCCCTGCATCAGCGAGCGTATACCTGGGCGGAACTATTCTGATATCTATTTTGTTGAACGCCAATTTCGGCCTGACTTTTATTGTATGCCACTTGGGGAACGGAGCGTCACCGGCACGGAACCTGTATTTCATGTCGGTAGTAACTTTGGCTATGCGGTGCGGAAAATTTTCGTTTTCTTTAGTTTGGATACTGCCCAGGCTGTAAGTGGTTTTCTCGCCGTCTGAAGGCTTTATATCCAGCCATATTTTATGCCCTTTTCTGCCATTTACGACACATGTCATAATCAGCGGGTCACCCTGTCTAGCCGAGTTGTCGCCCGGATCAATGCTTATAACTTTTGTTAAACTTACCGGCGGGAGACTTGAAAGAGGGTTCACAACACGCCACATGGACGTTCCCCATATTTTGGGGTACATGAAAAAAGGAAGCGCTATAATCAGGCAGGCGGCGCCGAAAGCCGCGTTGGATTTCCTATGGGCTTTACGGTCTTTCATTTCGCTCAATTTGACCTGACTCCATTCGGGAACACCACGTTTTACATATGCTTTAACAAAAGGATCTTTATTCTTTTTAACAGAGAACTGAAGATAGTTGATCAGGTGGTTATCCAGTTGAGGAAACGCCTGTTCGACAGTTGCGGCTATTCCAAGGACGGTGCGATGTTTAATAAATATCTTAGATATCTGCTTGAACATGAAGACAATCAGACCCGCAAGTATCAGGCAGGACAATATTCTGCCGAATCGGGCGAATTGAATATATATATCTGAGAGAGTGAAAACCCATAGCGATCCCATGATCACTGCCGTCCAGAAACAGAATTTTATTTCCACCTGCCACGAAGAAACAGTTTTTCCGATTCGTTCGAGTTCTTTTTTAAAGGGCATGATATGTCTCCTTTTATTACTTTTTTATGTGTTCACTTGGTTTTTTCAATCCTAACGTTATCGATAAACCATTCGTTTCCGTTCATTGAATAAAAATGCACACCGATCAGCTCGACTCTTTCCAGATGCTGCATGCCTAGTTTGGATATGTCTTTTGCTGGAAATTCCGCTGTTACCGTTTTCCAGTAAGTTGGCTTAAAAGACTGCGGCTGCATTATGCCGCCCCTGTAACAGGGTCTCAGTTCTTTGCGGTGCGGATTTTTATTGGGCATGACTCCGGGCGCCCAGTAATATCCGATTACATAAATACGTCCGCCTCCCCCCATGGTGCGATAATCATACTGAATCTTATACTTGCACCCGAGTTCAAAAGGTACTACCGGTGAATCTATCTTTATCTCTGCTATCTTTTCCGATGCATCTGACTTTTTCACTCTCAATACATGAGGTCTTACGCCCTGTTTAATTATCGAGCAGGCCTCGTGGTTGAACATGTAGTTTGCGTTTTCGTTCCATCTCCAATCAACGCACCATCCCTTAAGCGGATCTTCGGGGTCATCAAAACTACCGTTTATCATAAGATTATTATCTTTTTTCTTTGGTGCGGCAGTCAATGAGGAGAGACATATTGTCAGAAATGCGACAAACATATATCCCATAATTCTTTTCATACTATTTAACCTCCAGCAATGTAATGTCTTTATATGGAACAAGTGTTACGAAATATATCAGAAAAACGGTTTTTCCTGAGAATAATCAGGGTAAATTCCGGAATTTTCTTATCGCCCATTCTATAGATAATACGGCCATCAGGCAAGAAATTAATAGCCAACGTAGCCATAATGACTCATATTCGACTATTTCTTCGTCAGTTGTTGAGAATTCGAGGGCGGATATCGTTTCGTTCAATATCTGGACATTTTCGCAGAATTTGCCCCCGCTTTTTTC
>JBHORK010000020.1:0-36852 GCA_042565725.1 Verrucomicrobiota bacterium | reverse complement strand
CGCATATATACTTCCTGCGGCGTCGGCTGAATCTCTTCAAAAAACACAACATAGCTCTACTATGTCTATGCTTTTTGAAGAGCCCACCCTCGTTCTCGGCGACGCATCTATACGACAGCTCAATCGATCATTGCTCTAGCTCCAGTGTTATGGGAAGTGTTGTTTTGTTATTTTTGTTTTTCAAGGATGTCTTAGCTGGGATTTTCTTTCCTGTAGAGCGATTATAAATTCCGAACACTAACTCGTATATACCTTCGGGCGCTTGATCGGGGACTCTGACTTCGCGTCGTATTTTAAAAGTTTCTTCAAAAGGCTGAAAAAGGAATCGTTCCTTTTCAATTCCCTCCATAAGGACATGATCATCCTGGAATTGGAAATCCGCTTGTTCATTCTTGAAATGGACAAAAACTGCGAAATTATCTATTTCAACCGAAGTTGGACATTTCCAGAAATAATCCACGAGGAACTTGTCGTTCTTTCTTATTTTATTTTTTTCCAGGGTCAGGCCTAGGAATACGATTTTTTTCTTAAATTCTATAGGTGCGTTTATTCCGGGTGTTGTTAAGTCTGAATATTCTTGCCATATCTTTTCGGATTCGTTCTTGATGTCCGGAGAAATTGCTATGTCCCTCAGCATTGTTATTGCTGGTTTATAAAGAGGATAATGATGAATGGCCTTTTGCAGAAGTTTGATGGTTTTATCTGTGTCTTTTGCCTTAAAGGAAATTTGTGCTTTAGCGAAAATGGGCGCGGCTACGTGTTTTCCCAGGCTGATAGAATTCCGAAGATAACAGCCTGATTCCGTCCAGCATAATGCTGGATATTTTCTTTCTTCTTCAAGTTTTTCCGACGCTGAATCTTTTTTGAAATCAAACAGGATCCAGGGTCCAATTTCTGTCTTTTCCGATTGAAACTCCAATTTATTGAGGCATTTTTCTGAATAAAGCGCGTCCTGCCTGGATATAAGCATGGCGGTGTTGGTTGTTATGGATACATGAATAGCTCCCGTTGGATCTGTTTTTGGTAGCTGCCATACTTTTCTTTTGTATAGGGATGGAACAGATATTTCAACATCATGTTCTATTTCTTTGTATATTGCTTCAGATACAAAGCGAGGCGCGTACAGTTTTTTGATGTTATGGGCTTTGATATAACTAATAACATCCGCAACAGGGTATTCTGCGGGAATTTTATTGTCGCTTGAAACGAGTATTGCCATCTCCGATAACGCAATTTTATAATTTCGCCCTTCTATTGGAGAAATAATGATTCGTATAGCACTCGTTTCGACAGGTGACCAGCGGTATTCGCTGAAATATTGCAGTCCTTGCCAGTAAACCCGGGGGCCTGACCAGAAGTATTTTGTTATAGGCGGGTTGTCTATTAGGGGTATCCATTCATTGCTTTTATCTGTTAGTCCCTCAATGCGGATTCTGCCCGGGTATAAATTTTTCAGGCTATGTATGCGTATGCCCGATGTTTTTACAGTTTTCCGGAAGTCTATGTGGCAATGTTTTGCTGAAGAAGGACTGTCGACGTAAGTTTGCCAGGCGGTATCCATGTTCAAATCGGTTAACTTGTTTTTGATGTCGAGAGCAACATGGTCTGTAATGCTCTTGATTTCCTCGGGTGCAAGATATTTCCATGCTGTGGTTGGCGGTTGTAAATTGTACAATATGGAGAATCCTTCGACATCGGCATTGGAAAATGTTCCCAATGTTTGTTCTGCAAAGTCGGAAATGTTGCCCGGGTTATTAAGGAATCCGCAGGATTCTGATGTCGCCCGCGACTTTTCATACGGCGCGTATTTATCCGCGCATAGATCAGAAACACATAATTCTTCTTTTGATGCGAAATTCATCCAATGGTATAAATATACGCCTGACAAAACATCTATCTTGTTTTCTTTGGCGAAACCAGACAATTTCTCAGCTTTTTGCCAGACAGGTACAGTTTGTTCGAATTCGAATTTCATACCTGGAACCATATACCATTGCCCTGATATCAGAATAACAAGGGGAATCCATCCTGATCGCAGCGGAAGTTTTTTATCAAGCCAGCGGGTTGACACTCCTATCATGACCGCAATCGCGGGAAACGCGGGAAGGAGATAACGGGAGGCGTTGATAGAGGAGAAGTGTGTTGGGGTATAAATGATGCCTAGCAGTATTATTATCAGAAGAGGGGACAGTAAGTTCAGAGACTGTTCGCTTTTAAGGCCTTTTCGAGTGTTTTGGGATAGTGTAATTAAAAACAAAACTAATAGAGATAATAAGAATAAAGCATGAATAAAATACAAGACAGGTTTATCAGAAGTTAAACCCGCTGTTCTGGAGAATTGTATTATAAAGTTGTGAAAGCCTTTGTTTAAAGGCGTTGAACCCAATGAGTTTTTAAAAGAAAGGGATGTCCAGCTGTTCATAAAGTTCCAGAGCAGCCATGGCATGCTTCCGAGAAGAAAGCCTGTTGTAGCCAGGAGGGTGCCTTTATTTATAATACGCGTTCGGAATATCAAAATAAAAATAATGGCGGAGTAGAGTAAATATACGATCATAAGTTGATGTGACCACCAGCCAATTCCGGCAGACAGCCCGAGAAGGACATATGTCCACATGCTGACTTTTTCGTTACGGATAGTTTTACCTGCAATCTTGTTGGTTAGCCATATTGTCAGGAGCCCAGCGACCAGAAGTGACATATATCCTCCGCGAGGCGCGGTAGAATAATGAAAGTAGGTGTCAGATCCTATTATGGAAAACAAAAGAGCGGCCAGCCCGGCCTTTTTGTCGAAAGCGTCTCGGGCCCATATGTATATGAGAGGAAGCGCAAAGAATCCCAGCAACGATGTTCCGAGGCATACAATAAATCCTGTAGAGCCAAAGATTTTGCACAGTATGCCGCTGATCATGGGTTCAAAACTGCCCATATATGGCTGCCCATAGAAGAAAATCGGGAAATCGACACCTTCAGCCATATGTTTTGCCATGAGCGCGACAATGCCGTAATCGGATTTAGGACTCATTTGAACGCTCCACGCTCTGGCGACACGCACAATCAGGCCGAGAATTAAAAGAAGCCAGAGAACACAGGCTGCCGGATCAAAAAGGTAGTTTTTGTTTTCTCCGGATTTCATGGTTAATAACTCTTTTTAAATTGGTGCGGGATAAATAGAATATTTTGCCTCTAATTCTTATTCAAATTCAATTTTCAAGGGAAGCGTTATCTGCTTTTTTCTTTGCGGTAAATAAGTTTCAGGCGTAAGCCGACTGTTGGTAGCACGATCGTAAATGCCCAGAACAATCTCATATATTCCGGGCTGTATATTTTCAGGTGCCGTATATTTATGTTCTTCAGAAAAAATTTCATCATATGGCTGGAAATTCAGTTCTTTTTCTGAATAAGAATTCAAAAGAATATGATCACCCTGGAAGTTCTTGATTCGTTTCCCGTCTTTGTAGAAGTGAACGAAAACTACCCATCTTTTGTGCTCAAGAGACGGTTTGCATTTCCAGTAATATTTTATATTGAATTGCCTGTCTGAATTTAAATTAGTTTTGTTTATGCTGACGCCAAGCAGTTGGGTTTTTCTTTCGAATTGTACGGAGAATTCTGTTTCCGGTTTTATCAGAGAATTAAGATGCTTTCTTATGGAATCTGCTTTCCTGTTCCCCCCTGTTTTTCTAAGGGATTTCTCGAGTTCAAGTAAAGTCTCTTGGGAGTCAGGATAAAAGCTCAGGGCTTGTTCTAATAACGCTGTTCTTTCTGAACTGTTGATATCCGGAGAAAGAGCTTTTTGAGTTAGATGAAAGGCTTTTTGTTTGGTTGCCCAGTTGGGGTTCGCGAGAAAGCACGCTGTTCCGGCCCAGTACATTTTGCTGTAACCGTCCAAACTGTCAGACCATTGGTCAGGTGTAAAATCGAAGAGTATCCATGGCCCGACCGATGTTTCACGCATTTTGATATTGTTGTTTTCCAGGCAATAACGAGTTTGAGCGGCGAACTCTTTTTTTACAAGGATAGCGGTTTTGGGAGTGAAAAAGACAGGCGTTGCTATTGTCTCGGGTCTTTGATGAGTTGATGTAAAAGAGTTTTTGAAGATATAAGGTTCCAGTGGAACCGTGATCTCGCCACAGAACCTCTTGAAAATTTCGTTAGCAACCCAGCGTTCGCCATAGAAATGTTTTATGTTTCTTGTTTCCAGCAAATCGGACAACAAAGATAATGTACGAGGAAAATCCTCTACGTTTCCTGCCGGCCTTAATATCAGGACCTCAGCTATGGAAATAGATTGTCGTTGTTCTCTTTCCGGGAAAGTAATGCGCAGTTTCTTTGTTTTATTTGCAGGAAATCTGCATTCGAGAAAAAAGCTGTTGCCGTGCCAGTAAAGTCTTGGCCCCGACCAGAAAAATCTTGTGGTGTTCATGTCCGACTCTGCAGGGGTCCATTTCCCCGATTCTATATCTTGTGTTTCTATGCGCCATGCTGATGGGAATCCGTTATTCTTCGAAAAGATTCTTATACCGCTAATTTTTATTTTTTCCTTAAAAACAATTTCAATCCATTCTTCATTTGTTTTGCCTCCGGAAGGCTGCCACACGGTATCCATGTTGACGTCAGTGATAGATAAAGCATTTTCGGGATTTGAAGAGCACTGGATGGATTTCGTAAGGTTTGAAGGGACAAGAGAAATCTCTTCCCGAGGCGGAATAATATTATAGACAAATGAGTATGGGCCGATATTTTTTATGCTGAAAGATCCGCCCGAATGTTCTATAAATGATGATACATTGCCCTCGTTGTTGATGAAGGCGTATTTGTTTGAATTAAATTCGCCTTGAGCCCGCAGGAACGCTGATTTCTCGTCCGCCACGTTTACAAAGGGTATTGTTGAGTCCATTGCGTAGAACAGCCATTTATCTGAACTATTGCCGTATACAGCGGAAATTTCTTCGGCCTGAAGAAAGCTTTCGATTTCTTTTGCAGTTTTCCAGCCAGGGGGGTCCCATTGTTTCCATTTTTTAGCGTTTCTGCCGTGCAGGTATAAGGAGACATCGGAAATAAACATGTAGTTGTTAAATATCGTCAGGCAAACCAGGCCGGATAAAAGAATGTTTGTCAAGCGGTTCATGGGTCGTGAGATTCCGGAAGAAAAAGTCAATGCCGTCGCCGCGATAACAATAAAAGTCCAATTCGTGGTATATATAAAGAAGTCATCGCCATAAAACATATGCAGGAAAACATTGAATAGAATGCAGAGAAGTAGTCCAGCCTGGATCTTGCTCCAGCGGCGGTGACCGCGCGAAAACAGGTAAATACTTAAAGCTGCAAGAATGCTCCACAATGTTATGGTTAAGCATCCGACAAATGAATAGCAGGCGAAAGAACGAAGGTCGAACATCAGGGTGTCGTGTCTTAATAAGGGGGAAGGTGCGGCGATATTGAAATAGAAAATATGCGAAAGCAGCTCAAGGAATCTTGTAAAAAGCGCTTTCAGGTTGTCAGGAGTAAATAGAAAAGAGGTTTCCTCTTTATAAACGCTTGGAATAAAAAAGAAACGAGTATGCGGCCATATCCATGATTGAATGAGGCTGAGCGCAGTAGTGGTAACTAGAGTTGCCGCAGAAAAAGCAGTGGTTTTTTTTATGATTTTTATGATTTTTCCATTTGAAGAGGGGAGTTTGTTGAGCAATGAGGCCGCAAAGAGGATCAGGCACTGAAAGAAGTTAGTAATTGTGATGCCAAGAGAAAGAATGCCTGCGGGCAGAAACTTTTTTATTCTTCCTGAATATTTTATGGCCGACAAACACATGAATGTGATGGCTAGAGATGCTGTGATATGGCGTTCCGGAATAATTGCAAAAAACATGTTGCAGGCCGAGGCTCCCGTGAGAACTGACCAGAGCAGGGTTTGGAAAAAAGAAAGTCCGGCATTCGCGAAGAACAGGTACGCGGTCCATACAATCAGTATCCCTATGATCGTGTTAAGGATCAGAACGGCCTGTGGTACTGGAAATATTTTTGCAAGCAAGACTCCAAAAGGGTTTATCAAAAGAACAAACAGGGGATGAACGTTTGTGTCTCCATGATTCGGGGTGTGAAATCGGGTTATATCTTCCGCTACCTCGGCTGTATCGGCATGAAAGACGAGGCCGTCATAATCGCAGATCTGTGTTTTTGCGATCTGCATTCCCATATGAAGGTACAACAGACCAAAGCACAGCAGGCAGATGAATACTATAATGTTCTGGTTCTTTTTCACTGTTCTGGTCATTTTGAGAAGTTTGTTTTTGTCTTATCCTTTTGTTATTTGTCATATAGCAGGAGTAATTTCGTTCGAAAATTGAATCCGCATATTACTCCTGTCGCATTGTTTCCGCCTTCCTCGCGGATATATATCCTGTCTCAGTCGGCGCCGCCTCGCGCCAGAAGCAATCTGTTGATCCCATTTTCGAATCCTTCGCAGACTCAGGAAACGAAATTCATCCTGCGGTTTACATCCGCCTCCCGGCGGAAATTCTGCCCAAGTTCATAGCTAAAAGAATCTACCTGTATTTTTTGAATCTGTCCGACTCTTTCCTTATGATTTATATCCTGTTAATCCTGTCTGCCCGCCGTAGCCATATTAGGCGTAGGCTGGGTAGATCCCGTCTAAATTTCTTATTTCTTTTCGGCTATTTACATAAATTTCTTAATGGAATGATCAGGTAATAAATATTATGCGTCCAGATTCCAAGTGTTGTCAGAACGAACAGGCTCATTATGATCGTCCTGATGTTTTTTGAATTGTTTTTAAGGCCGTGACTTAAACCAGTCTGAATAATAAGCCATAATGCGGGAAGAGACATTACAGCAAAAAGGAAAGGATCGTAAGGATCCCACCATACATAGAAGATTGTTCGGGGAACAAGCCATAGTACGGCAATAGCAAGGATGAATATAAATTCATATTCACGTTTTCTTATGGACTGTATTGTTTTTTTAGCTGAAAAATAAACTGCAGCGGTAAGTAATGTTATATAGAAGAAGACCGAAAACCACGCGCCTTTAACATATGTTGCGAAAAGACTTGAATTACGGGTTGTGTCAAGATCAGGCAGGCAGACTGAGTAGAAGAACTGATTTACCAGTGTCAGTCTAAAGTTTTGAAGGGAAAGATTTTTGGCGATACCCCATATTTTTTCCGCTTCTGCTTCCGGTCTGTTCAGGTGGCCCAGGGCCCAGGTCGGAACATCAGACCATTCAACATCATAGCATATATGGGCAAGTATAAGATATCCGAGTGCACCCGTGGTTATTCCGCCCAGAACCACTGAAGCTGCGTATTTCCAGCAGTTCTTATTTTTAATATGATAAAGGAGGACTAATCCCAGGCTGATCAGCAAGAAACTGTCGGTTCTGAATAAAAAGGCAAGTCCTGTTGAACTCCCAAGCAGAAATGCGAGAAGGATATCTGGTTTTCTGAGAAACATAAGGGCAAGACACAGCGAGAGAATAGATACACATAAACATGGCATATAAGTGTCTATGGTAGCCGAAAAAAACCACCAGCCTGCGCAGCCTGCGATTGCCATAGATGACAGGAGAGATGCGAATTCGTTTCCAGTAAGGAAAAGCCCCAAAAGATAAAGAAGCGTTATTCCCAGCGCTCCGGAAACTGCACTCATGAATTTGTGAGCTTTTACGGGATCCTGATAAATGCCGGGGAAGAGAAATCCGTAGTTGTGCAGAGATTTGCCTGTGATGTGATAAAGCAGATGATCGTTATGGGTATATGTTTTTTCCTGCCTGAACTGGCGCACAATAAATTCGCCGTCACTGTCAAAATATTTTCTGTGCTCATTAACAGTGTTGAAACTGTGTGGCACGGAAAGCCAGAATATAATAAAGCTGACTATAAAGATAATAGAGCATATAACGAATCTTAATATTTTCCGGTTTTTTGTCATAACACATCTATTTCCCCAATAGTCCACGCGTGTTCAGGGCTTGGTTTTTTTATTTCCAGCCGGATGATTTTGCATCTGACAGGGGGAACAGGAATAGTCTGGATCGAGTCTCCGTAAACCGGATGGTTGTTTTTGAAAACAAACTTATCCAGATAGTTTTCTGTAACTGTTTTTATCCTTTGGAAATCTTTCCCTGTATGAACAAGAATATCAAGTTCAGGCGCGTGATCATGGAAATATTGTCCGTAAGAAAGTTTTAATGTGCTTACTGTAGTAGGTTTTTCCAGCTCTATTTCGATCCACATTCCTTCATTCTGAAAATGCGTGGTTCGCCATATGTTATCCGGGATGTTGTCGTTCAAGATTGAGGCGTTCGTATTATTATCACTTGTTCTTGCCGAGATAATGGGTAAGGGAATCAAGTCATTATCTGTATTCTTAAGAAAATCGTAATAAACGAAAAAATCACCGCAGTTCTGTTTCTTGCTTTTTATCCCCATGGTTTTCAAGTGCCTGTCAAAGATATGAGGTTTTAAATACTTTATATTTTTAGTCAGCACATAAGCCACATTGGACGCATTGTCCACGGTTTGTTTGTATGGAGTATGCCAGCCGGGAAAACGTTCGTTAAACGGCTGACTGCATAAAATCTCGCCATCTGTTTCATAGTTGATCCGGTAGGCGGCCCAATATGACGCGTTGCAGTGTTTTATTTCCTTTTCCTTCAAAAATTCTATGGCAGGCTGGATGTCGATGATATTAGCTCGTTCTGCGGCAAAGTTGTGTGTTGTCCATGTGTGTATAAGCAGTATTGAAAAGGTCAGGTTTAGTCCTGTCAGAATAATAGCGTATGATCCGATGATTCTTCGGAATAATGAGTTTGATATTGAGTAGAGATAGCTGACAAGAAAAGGGAAACACAGCATTAATAATAGAAAATATCGGTATGAGTGAGAAAATGAGCGTGTATTGCTGACGAATAAGAAAAAACAAAGCCATGAAATGCCCAGAAAAACATCATTAGTCTGTATGGATATCCGTTTATCATAAGTTGTTCGGGTAAAGAATTGATAAGTACGTATAATTGTTGCCGTCAAAATCACAATGATAAATGATATCGAAAATATTGTTTCCAGCCCCGGAATTATTGAAATGGTATCGTGCCCGTCGGGAAACACGCATGGGTTCATTCCGAATGCTTTAGGGATAGTGTAATTTAATGTAGGCTCCCAGCATCTTTTCAGCGCCATTTTTACAGGGTATGTTTTTGTGACGGCTGAATATGCGCCCAGCAGATATTTTGCAACGAAATAGGGCGCTAATCCAGTCAGCGCGCCTGTCAGAAAGAAAGATGTTTTTTTCAGAGTGGTCTTCCAGCGGGAATTCAGACAGCAATATACGGTCAGTGTGAGCAGGACAGGTATTGTGATTAAATGATTGCTTGTAGCCAGACCGGCCAGAAAACCGCTTGCCGTCGCCAGCCACAGGATTTTCCTCTCTTTTTGGATCATGGCGGTAAAGATGGCGGCGCACGAAAGGAACATGCAGGAATTATGCTGAGGCAGGGCGTAGGCCGCAAAAAGCATAAGCAGATAAGCGGAAGGGAATGTTATTAGAAGCAGTGCCGGCCATGTCGTTTTCAGTGAGCCGAGTTTTATTAAGATTAAAAGGAGCAGTGCTGTTGTTCCCAGTGAAATCAGGAAGGGGATTATCCTTGCCCCGAACGCGTTGCGCGGGAGCATTTTCACAAAAGGCGTGTAAAGATATGATTCGACAGGGAATTGATAAGTGTTTGCCATGACCAGCAGTGGGGTATGGCTTTGAAGAATCTGTTTTGCCTGCAAGGGTGAAAGCGCTTCATCAGATGATGTCGGAACATTTTTTATGCTGATCGCGAAGAAAGTTATCCTGATAATGACCGTTGATAAAATAATCAGAGACAGCAGAATAGTTATTTTGTTTTTATTATTCATTTCGGAAAATTACTTCACTTGGGGTCAGGCCATTGAATTTCCCCTTTCCCCTTTAAATTCAAGGCCAGACCCCGTTTCGCTCTCGTGAAGCGTATCTCGTATTTCGATGTTCGAAGTTGAAAGTTCAGTGTTCGATATTCAAGCATCAGGTTGTTTAATCTGACAGCGAAGAACACTTTATGTTTTTATATTCCTTTTAGCGTGTTTCGCGGGCAATCCTTCTCTCTCCGAATTCCCAATTTTCTTGCTCTTTTCCTGAATCCTCTTCAATTTTCTTACTCAGATGAGACCGGTTCGATTGTTATATCTTTTATTCTGAGTGAGGCTTTTCTTGAATATGACATGTCGATAGCCAGTCTTAAATTGCAGTCTTGTTCGTATGAAAACATTGCGGGCTGACCCGCGATTATTTGGGTCGGGCTCACTTTGCCGTAAGGATAGCGTGAAGAAATTTTTCCGAGCACCGTTCCGTCAACGGCATCTGTTTGATAATTAATATATATTTTATATCTCCCGGCTGGAACAGGAAGTTTTGGTCCGTAAAATGACACACCCTCTGCCGGTTCAGTGTCAGGGTTAAATACAACTTCATCCGTATTCAAGTCTGTATAACCCGCGTGAAAAAATGTTGGCGCGGGAATAACAATGTTTTTGTTTTTTTTGAAAAAATTCCAATCTTCTGTTGCCATTATTATTAAATCTATGTCGATAGGGTCATCTTTGGGCTGAATTTCTAATTGAATTGTTTTATAACCGCTAAAATTGGGTATAGAGATTTTATGCCAGGTCCATTCTTTGTCTGATTTTACAGAAAGTTCTTTTTTGCTGATAATTTGGCCTTCTATAAGAATTCTGGAACAAACACGGCCTTTGCCTCTCAGGCGGGTGATATAGCACAGTTTCGGGAAATAAGTTATTGAATAGGGGCTTGAAGCGGCTATAGCCGATTTTCCGGGCAGTACGGCATATTTGTTGGCGCTTGTATCCGGGCTAATTTGAATAGCAGCATTAGTGCATGAATTCTCGGCCTGCCATAATCTTGCCGAAGAATGTTTTGACCAGTCAGGCATATTCTTATGTGTCCCCTGTTGTGCGTTAACTATTTTAAATGCCCATACGGGTCCGTCTTGACTGAGTAGTTTGATTCTAGGATGAAGTAGTAATTGATGGAGAGTGTGTGAGACGGAGAAAGGACTCACCTTTTCCGGAAACGCGTTTTCATGTAAAACAATATAATTGATGCCGCGGCCAAGCAGATTTTCGAGCTGATTATCGCTATAACCGCCGCTATTGAAACTCTCAAAACGCAGATAAACATCCTCAAAATATTTTTCCCGGCGAGTTGGCCTGTAGCCGTTTATCATTCGCATTCGATAGAGTGACATGTAGTATTGGTTCAAAGATGTCCAATGAGAATTGCCGGGCCACAACGGCAGTGCCAGAATGTGTGACGGCAGATTATTGTTTTTGGCGTCTTCGTCTATTGCTTTATACGCATGTTCTTTTTTGTCCAGCAGGCATATGGTCGGATTGATACGCGCTCCATAGTCAGCGAGCAGGGCAATTCCAATCACGAAACACACAATGGGCTGTTTTTTCTTGATGCTTATGGCTTCGAGAAGGTAAGGCAAAACTATACACGTGAGAACCGTAAGAATGGGCGGCAGAATAATAAAAATTTTTGTGGGCTGTCGTATTTTGCCGTAAGGGGGTATAAGATTAATAAGAAATTCCCATGCTTTTATCCGGCCTGGATTATTTGTTCCTGTCGCCAGGACAATTATTGATATAACGGCAAGATATAGCAGGGCGGCAGTAATAAGAATTCGTACGGGAATTTCTTTTCTTCGTAAAAACATGCATGTTATAGCGGCTGAAAGCAGGATCAGGAGAAAGGCTCCAACATATATTCGACCTTCCACCTCGTGATAAGCAGGCTTTACGGAGCCTGATAAACGCGGTGAATTTATTGCTATTTCGTGGATTGGCCTGTGTTTTTCTCTGGAAATAGTAGTGTCTTTGAGACCACTTTTTATTCCGTGCGCCTGTATGATTATCAGTACAGCAAAAACAATCAGTGGTGCCGCGGCTTTTGTCAGTTTCAGCATTTCCGGTTTGTCCGGCCAGAATTTATCGCTGTTGAAGAGTCTGGTTAATATGCACCAGAACGGTGCTGCAAGTCCTGCGAAGAAGACAACGTGCGGATCACACCAGCCCGCCAGAAACAGGGACGCGCCGGCAAGCACGGCGCCCCATGCTTTTTTATCGCGAACCATAACATCGAGTCCGTAAAAAATCAGCGGTGCCCACATCATTGCCAGACCGGTAGGGCTTCCGCCCATGAGCGCGATCCATCGATATGGTATGGCCAGGGTTATAGCGGACGCGAGTATTGCTATTGATATGGATTTTGTGTAACGCCTGACGAGCAGCCATGAGAATACCAGAGAAATCCACAAAGAAACAAAGCTTGTCGCATTCCATCCAAATGCCTGATTGCCGTTAAGAGAAGTGATTGAAAAAATAAGGGAAAAAGGGAGATAATACCGCATGGACGGCTCGTATCGTTCCTCTTCATTGCCGGTATTGAATTCGTATGAGTTGTAAAATAGTTTTGTGTTCCCCTCAAAGGTATCTTTTGCCAGCCACAGGTGATATAGGAATTGAAGATGGTCGCCGGGGATCATCAAACGGGGTGCTTCTTTTGCTATGTTATGATGAAGAGCCGGTATGCCGGAAGAAGCATATCGGGGCAGCGGCCATGATAAGACTCCCCACAAAATTAAAGTGAGTAGAAAAGTCCATAACAGTAATTTGCCTACTTTCATATGGTATATAATAGTATGAATTGTAATTATTTATTGCAAATAGTAATGTGTTGGCATCAGAAACGAAGGCTGGTAAGTAATGAAACTTCCTTTTCAAGAACGTAAAACCGTGTGGCGCGGAATTATAGATCTATGTACAGGCTGTTATCCCGGTTTTTTATTTGGGGGCAGGCTTGCGGAGATTTTGCCGGTATTTCATTTTCACGAGGTCACTGAAGCTTATTTAGAACCTTATTTATCGTATCTTGTTGATAATGGGTATAGAACAGTGACCTCTGAGGCCGTAGGTCGTTTTGTGAGGGACGGCATAAGTCCCGGCAATAAAACAGTGGTGTTATGTTTTGATGATGCGTGGTCCAGTTTATGGACAGTGGTTGGGCCGCTTTTGAAAAAATATGGCCTTACGGCAATTACTTACGCTATTCCTTGTTATATCAAGGATATCGAGAACAAACGTCCAACGATTGGCGACGACTCTATATCACCGGATTCGGCAGATCAATCGGATGTTCCTTTTGCCACATGGAATGAACTTTCGGCTTTAGAAGGGCAGGGGCTTGTTGATGTTCAGGCTCATACATATTCACATGCTCAGATGTTTTCTTCTCCTGATGTGGTTGGTTTTGTCACGCCGGATACAGATACACATATTCTGTGTCGGCCGATCCTGCGTGCTGGAGTGAATCCGGTTTTTGCTTCTGATCAAATGTTGGGATGCCCTATTTATTTTCATAGATCGCGCATGTCTGATGCTGTGCGGTTTGTGGATGACGAATCCGTGCGTTCCGCTTGTATAGAGAAAGTAAGACGGGAAGGAAACGCAGTTTTCTTTGAGCGCTGTGAATGGGAGCGGGAATTAAGAAGTATTGTTCAAGAAGGAAAAGGATGTTTTGAGAGCACACAAGAACAAACCAGGGCGCTGCGTGAAGAATTGTCTTCAGCAAAAGAGATTTTAGAACATAAACTTAAAAAGCGTATTAGCCAGGTCTGCTTTCCCTGGGCAGTATGTGGTCAGCTTGCGGAACAGTTGGTTCGTGAGACAGGATATGAATCAGCTGTTGCCGATATGTTATTCGGAAAGAGATTTGTTGCGGCAAAATCAAATCAATATAGAATTATGAGGCTCAAGCACCAGTTCATATATTGTTTGCCGGGCAAAGGTCGTAAATGGTTTTTATCGGCTCGTATTAATAAATGAATGATGAAAGCTATGACAGATAGCAGGAAAAAGCCAAGAGTTTGTTTTCTGATAGGGTCCTTTTTCCCTGTAGTCGGGGGAGGCGAGTCGCATGCCCTTCTTTTAAGTTCCGTGTTGATCAGGAAAGGACTGTCGGTTTTTGTTCTGACCAGAAAGACGTCAGGAGATTTGGCATGTTATGATAAAGTTCGTGATGTGCCAGTCTATCGTTTGCCTGTTTCCGGTTCACCCCGCTGGGGTAAATATCTTATGCTGCTGCCGGCTTTTTTAAAGCTTATAAGAATGAGGAAGGAATATGATATTATTTATGTCTGTGCCCTGCGTGTTCTCGGGGTAACAGGGCTCATGGCGGCGTTGCTTTTGGGAAAGAAGTGTATTTTGCGTTCGGAGGCATGCGGAGAACTATCAGGTGATTTTATATGGGAAAGTTTTCACAAACCCGGAATTCTTACACCTCGTTTTCTTATCCGTCCAATAATTGCTATACGCAATATGTTTTACAGGAAAGCTGATCGATTTCTGTCTATTTCCAGTCCTATATATAAGGAATACAGAAAGTGTGGTATTGAAGAAGAGAAAATAAAAACAATTTCCAACGGTATTGATGTTCAGTGTTTTAAACCCGTAAATGAAGCGAAGCGCGGATTATTGAGAGAAAAATTACAATTACCTGAGAAAAGGATTTTTGCTTATTCCGGCAAGCTGAATGCAGGTAAAGGCTTGGAAATGCTTTTGGAAGTATGGAGGAGAATAACAGAAGAGTTTAAGGATGTTCATCTGTTGTTGATTGGTGGTGGTAGTGAGCATTTCTTGTCCTGTGAGGAATCATTGCGTGTATATGTTAAAAGTCATGAGTTAACGGAGAAAGTTACTTTCACTGGCTATGTTGTTAATGTATGGGAATTTCTACAGGCTTCGGATTATTTTGTGTTTCCATCCGAAAAAGAAGCTTGCCCATTGGCCCCTATTGAAGCTATGGCTTGCGGATTGGCTTCCATCGTTACCGATGTTGGCGGATTATCGGAAGTGGTTACAAACGGTGAGAACGGATTAATTATTAAATCAAAAGATGAAAAAGCCTTGTATGACAAAATGTGTTTCTTGCTGAATAATCATGAGCAGGCTGTAAGAATGGCTGAAAAAGGCAGGGAAACAGTTGTTTCTCGTTGGGCAATTGAAGAAATAGCTCAACAGCATCTTGAAATGTTTAATTCTTTAATGGGTGGGAAAGAGGACTGAACAGATGAGCTCTTCGTTTAAACATGATTATACCAGGGTGTCGTCCGCAAAGACTATGGTTGGTCATACTATCTGGAACATGATAGGCATGGGTCTTCCCGTGCTTGTTGGTCTGGTTGCTTTTCCAATTATGCTTAATGAACGGTACGGCTTCGGCAAAGAGAGATTGGAGATAATAGGGCTTATCTGGATGCTCGTAGGCTTTTCCAGTATTTTTGACATGGGGCTGGGCAGGGCGCTGACTAAAATATTTACTGACCGCCTTAGTTTGAAAAAACAGGACGAATTGTCCGGATTGTTCTGGACGACCATAATTATGGTCGTCTGTCTTGGTGCTGTAATAGGCGTGCTTATTTCAATTATCGCGCCTATATTCGTTACTCGTGGTCTTAATTCCGTGTTGGGCATTGAGGTGAAGAAAGCGTTTTTCGTTGTAGGCTGCGCTATGCCTGTCATTATTTTGAACGTCAGCCTGGTCGGCGTTCTGCAGGCGTGCCGGCGTTTTAAGCTTATTAATCTGATAAGGTTTCCCGCAGGTTCATTTATTTTTCTGGCCCCTTTATGTGTGCTTCCTTTTACGAAAAACATTTTTGTCGCTGTTTTGGTTCTTGTAACAGGGAGACTCCTGGAAACTCTGGTGTATTTTATAGGATGTCTTAAAGCTCAGCCGGTACTTGGATCAGGCGTAAAAATTGAGACGAAAGAAATAAGGGAATTGTTCGGGTTCGGCGGTTGGATGACCATGTCCAATGTCGCAGTATCGTTAATGACGCATGTTAATAGATTTCTGATTCGCATCTTCAGGAAAATAGGAGAGGGCGCGTATTATCTTGTTCCTGAAGAGATTGTTGTTCGATTGCTCATGCTGCCCCGAGCGTGGATTGATGTTCTTTTTCCCGAATTTGTTACCAGTTTTCATAATGATCGTGATAATACGGATGAATTGTTTGAAAGGGGTGTAAAATATCTGATTCTTGCCATGGTGCTTCCGGTGTTGCTTATAACAGCTTTTTCATATGAAGTTTTTTGTATATGGCTGCCTGATGGAGAACTTTTTGCCGAAAAAAGTTTTCTTGTAATGAAGTTTTTGACAATAGGTGTTTTTATTCACGGTATAGCGCGAGTGGTGTGGTACTTTATACAGGCGGCCGGCAGACCCGATCTTTCGGCCTGGCTGCATTTGGTAGAATTTTTGTTGTATGTGGTTGGTGCGTCCTGTCTTGTAATAAAATACGGTATTAATGGAGCCGCGGCAGCATGGCTTATCAGAGTGAGTTTTGATTTGGTGTTTTTATGTGTTATCGCGGCGCGTTTCTTAAAAAATGCTTTTCGTGTTATGCTGAAGATGGGATTGCTTTTGGCCTTCTCTATTGTGATGATTATTCTGGCATCCGCTCCTGAGTCTTTGTTGTCCAGGGCGTTATGGTGTGTGTCAGGCTCGATTTTATTTTATGCTTTAAGCTGGCGTCTGGCATTCAGTTCGAATGAACGAAAAGGTTTTATAGGCGAAATAAGAAGCATATTAACAGGCTTTAAAACAGGGCAATAACGATGGTTTCAGAAAAGAAAATAACAGTACTTCAGTTATGTGAGCATTTTGGAGGGAAGGCAGCTTCTTTGCACGGTGTGGCGCGTGGTTTTCAGTGGTGGCTCCCTGAGTTTGATGAGAATAGATTTAGAGTTATTCTGTGCAGCCGTAAGGCCAGAGATAAAGCCGCCGAGCAGATGGAGGCAGTAGGACTGGAACCTTGTTATCTGGGTTATGGAAAATTTGATCCCCGTAATTTTTTCAAGCTGGTTCGTTTAATAAAGGATGAAAAGGTTGATATTATACACGCGCATGGTTACGGCGCGTGTACATGGGGGCGTTTAGCGGGCATTTTTCTTAAAAAGCCGGTTATTGTTCATGAGCGCTGCAATACGCTTACGGTTCCCTTCTTTCAGCGTTCGGTCGAGTGGTTTCTGGGTAAATTCACCCGCTACGGGTTCGCGGTATCCGAGTCAAGCCGTCAGTTCTGTATAAACAAGCGGTATATGCGTCCTGAGACGGTTCGCGTTCTATATAATGGTATTTTAAAGAAAGATGTGCCGGAAGCTGACGGAAGTTTTATTAACGCGCTCAAAAGTTCATACGGTCGGAATGATCAAGATAAGATTATAGGTATTGTCGGGCGCCTTGAATCTCATAAAGGTCATATAGACGCGTTTAAAGCCCTCAAAAAGGTTCTTGAAAAGATTCCGGATGTCTGCGTTTGGGTTGTTGGTGACGGCACCTATGCTGATACTCTGAGTGAATGGATCAAAACAAATAATTTATCTGAAAAAGTCGATTTTCTTGGATTTCGGTCGGATGCCAGAAAAGTAATACGATGTTTTGATGTGCAGCTTTTCCCGAGTCATATGGAGGGGACACCGAATACTCTGTTTGAAGCTATGGCTGTTGGTAATGCGATAGTGGCCTCCACAGCCGATGGGCAGGGTGAGATTCTGGAAGATGAGAAGACGGCCCTGATGTTTGTGCCGGGTGATATTGATAAAATGACGGACCAGCTTTTACGTGTGCTTAATAATGAAGACCTGCGCCTTAAACTGAAAGAAGCATCCGTAAATCTATCAAAAAAGTTTGACGGCCGAAAGACCATAGAGACAATGCAGGGTTTCTACGTAGAGATATTAAAAGGGTGAGCTGAGCGTTTGAAATTGGGGATTGAGCTATTTGCCCCAAGAAATAATGGAGTATTGGAGTAATGGAATATTGGAAAAGAAATCTTTGTCAGTTTAATCATTACTCCAACACTCCAGTACTCCAGGAAATGCAACAAATCACATCTTTTAAGTTCTCAACGTATAATTTCCCCAAAAGGTTTATATCGCAAAAAGCCCAAATTTAACATGCCTTCACCTGTCGCACATCTTTCTGTAGGTTTTTTTATATACAGATTTATAAAAAACAGTTCTACGTGGAAAAAATTCTCTCTTTTAAAAAACAAAACTTTTTTAATTACTATATGTTTTGTTTTAAGTGTTTTGCCGGACATGGATTTTGTTCCGGGCTTTTTTGCGGGTAATGTTGCCGGTTACCATAACAACTGGTCGCACAGTCTTATTGTGTGCTGTTTCTTAGCGGTTCTTCTAAGCTTGTTAATAGGTGTTGTTAAGAGAAGAAACGCTTTGCAATGGTTCTGGTTGATTATTCTTTGCTGCGGTATGCATGTTGTTATGGATTATTTTACATGGGGCAGGGGAGTAAAGCTTTTCTGGCCTTTTCTTGCTGACAGGTATATTGCTCCGTTTATTATTTTCCGGGGCGTAAGATGGTCGGAAGGTTTTTTCAGCATAGAGCATGTATGGACGGTTCTGACAGAGCTAATATTTGTCTTTCTGCTTTTCATCACGACTTGGATTGTGCATAAGAGGGGGAAGAATTGGAGTAATGGAGTATTGGAGTGATGGGGAAAAGTGAAAATACTTTTTATATATACGGATGTTAATGTCAGGGGCGGAGCCAAGAGTTATCAGTTTGGTATTGGTGTCATCAGCGCAGTGCTGAAAGCCCGCGGGCATGACACAAAATTGCATTACATGTTCGGCAAATACGAGACTGAATCGGTCCGTAAAGCAATAGAATCTTATAGTCCTGACATAATAGCATTTTCCGCGGTCTCACCTCAGTACACGGTTGTCAGGAAACTTGTAAAAGATTTAAAACCGTTTAAGGCCTTTACAATCTTCGGCGGTCAGCATGCTACACTGGTCCCCGATTGTCTTGAGGAAATGGAGGGACTGAATGCCATATGTGTTGGTGAAGGCGAGTATGCTATGGCAGAACTGGCTGATTCTCTTGAAAAGGGAAACAGCATATATGACATAAAAAATCTGCATATCAGGCAAGAAGATGGATCGATAGTCAGAAATCCAACCCGGCCATTTATAGAGGACCTGGATAAATTACCGTTTGTGGACAGAGAAATATTTGATTATCAGGGAATAATAGATTCTGATTTTCATACAGCGCTGTTTATGTTTTCCCGCGGCTGTCCATACGATTGCACTTTCTGTAGTAATCATGCTTTGCGAAGTAAACAGGCGGGTAAATATGTCAGATTCAGAAGTGTTGACAGTTCTATGGATGAGATCAGGCAAGTTGTTTCCAGCTATAACGTAAAAAGTTTATATTTTAATGACGATTGCTTTACCGTAAAAAAGTCATTTGTTGAAGAGTTTTGCGCCAGGTACAGAACTGAATTTAATTATCCTTTTGATATTAACGCGCGGCCTGAGACATTAAATGATGATATTTGTAAAATGCTTGCGGAAGCAGGGTGCCGCAGGGTAAGCATAGGCATTGAGAACGGAAGCGAGAAATTCAGGCGAGAAGTTCTTAATAGAAAACAATCCAATGATGTTATTGCCGCTGCTTTTGAGTGTTGTCGGAAATATGGGCTTAGGACAAAGTCATTTAATATCCTGGGGTTCCCTTATGAGACTCCTGAGATTTTTCAGGAAACGATAGATTTAAACGCCAGGATTCAGCCGGACAGTGTTATTATAGGTATTTTTGAGCCTTATCCCGGCACCAGGCTCGCGGAGACATGCGAGAAAGAAAGGTTTATTGACGGGGTGAGAAAAGATGAAGATTTTGTGGGCAGGACAGACACAATTTTGAATATGCCGTTATTCCCAAGAAAACAGATTCTGAAATGTTTCAGGAATTTTGCTTACAATGTTTATAAGGGAAAATCTTTGCCCAAAGCGCTTTTTTATAAAGTGTATTATTCGCCGTGGGGTGAACCGATCATACGTGTGTTGTCACCTGTGAAAGACTTCCTGCGAAGATTTATCATGGGCGTTTAGTCGCTTCGGAACGGGGTTTGTTCTTTGTCTGGAGCTCGAAGACTCGCTAGGCCTACAGAACAAACCCCTTTCCTTCGCTTTGGGGTTGGTGGAGATATTTCTTAGTTGGCTTGTCCGCCGTAGCTTTAGCGTAGGCGGAAGCTCGAAGACAACCTACTTTTTTCTGTTTTTTACAACCTTGGCCGGCATACCGGCGCAGATTGAGCTTTCCGGCATGTTTTTTGTTACCACCGCGCCCGCGCCCATGATAACATTATCGCCTACCGTGATTCCGTCCAGAACTTTTACCCCTGCTCCGATCAGGCAATTGCTGCCTACGGAAATTCCTACAGATGTACTGCCCTGTTCAGTGATTGTTTTGTCAATTTGATCGGTTTTATGGTCGCCTCCGATCAGGTAGGAATAGGCCGCGATATGCGTGTCATTACCGACGGAAACTTTACTGCCCGAGAAAACTTCACAGTTAAATCCTATATTTACATTCTTTTCCAGAATAATATCACCGTTTTTACAACTCAAAATTGTATTACGTCCGATAAAGACGCCGTCATTGATAGTGACACCGTTATTGTCATTACCTTTGGCGTCAATAAGGCAGTTGTCGTCAATTATGACATTACTGCCGATTTCTATTTTATGCGGATGGCGCAAGGTAACGTTTTTACCGAAATAAACATTTTTGCCGCATTTTTTTAAAAGGCATGGATAAAGCTTTGAGCGGAGCCATAGGCCCAGCGCGCCTGGAGTCGAAGCGCATAAAAGAGTAATAACCTCATATTCCAGTATGGCGGCAATACTGCTTTTGCCAACAATCAGTTCACCATATTTCCTGACGCGCGACTTATCCCCCGAAGTCTCCCATTGCACTCTGACACTTTCCTTTTTCAATGTATTTCTTTCTTCTTGTCGCTGATTTACATCTCAAATAATAGAACCGCTCCGCTAAGCTGCGCAGCCCTGCACCGTGCCGAAGGCTCTGGTGCAGGGCACTCTGACACTTTCTTCGTTCATATCTCGTCTCTCGCTTGCTCGTTCGCTTGGGACCCCGTCTCACCTATCTAGTATCTCGTGAAGCGTATCTCGTATTTCGATGTTCGAAGTTCTCTCTTTCTTAAAACCTAACACCTTCCTCTTTTCTCTCTCTATCCCGTAGATCCAGTTAATCCTGTCTAAATTTCTTCTCTTCTCTTTTCATCATTCATCCTTCTCTTCCTCATCCATCCTTGTTCAATATACCATTCGGCGGTTTGTTTCAAACCCTGTTCATTGGAATATTTTACCTGATATCCGAGTGTCTTTCTAAGTTTTAAGGTATCAAACGACCGGTCTTTTGTAAAGAAAGCCACACGGCGCGGGTAGATAGGAGGTTCTATTCCAAAAGGCTTACATATGAATTCACATAAATAACCTGCGACAAAAAACGGCCATGCCGGCAGACGTATAATCTTGAAATTATTGTTTAAGATTTCGGCGACAGTTTTTCCTATTTGTTCCAGTGAAAAACATTCAGGATTACCGCATATAAATACTTCTCCTAATGCGGCCTCATGGGTTGCTGCCAGAATCATAATATTGGCAAGATCTTCCACATGGATAAGATGATAAAGACATTTCCCGCGGCCAATAAGCGGAAAATATTTCCATGCCGCCATTTTGAATACCTTTAACAGACGCTTATCGCCAGGTCCGTATATGGCTGCAGGTCTGAGTATTGTGTAAGGAAGATTATGCTCTTTTGCGAATTCTCTCAGCCATAATTCGGCTTCAGCCTTGGTCTTCTGGTAAATATCGCCTGGCTGTATAGGATAATTTTCGTCAGCAGGAGGGTTTTCAATATGACTGTGAACTCCTACTGTTGAAATGTGGACGAATCGCTTAAAAGAAGAATTTTTGAGAGAAGCTTCCGCAAGAAGTTTTGTGCTCTTGAAGTGAACATTCCAGTAGTCGATATCGGATAATTTTGCTTCGCGAAAAGCCGCAGCAACATGAAATATATACTCAACACCATCTGCCGCGGCCGACACTGTTTCGGGATTGAAAACATCACCTTTAAACCAGTTGATGTCCAGATCGGCTAATTGCTGTGTATTGGAAGTTTCTCTGGCAATGGCATTAATTTTAAGGCCTGCTTCGGCAAGTTTGCGGGTCAGCACAGCGCCGGTAAAGCCTGTTGCGCCGGTAACGAGCACAGGTGTGCCTTCAGGAATTTTGCGTTCTGTCATATGCTATTCCTTGTCAGTCGATTCTAAATTTATTTTTTTAGAATGCCTTATTTAACATTATTATTCGATAAAATGAACAGGACATGCAGGAAGAATTTCGTTCGAAAATCAAACCCGCATCTTACCGCTTCTGTTGTGTTGCAATGATTGGTGCGTATACGTATACAGCCCTCAATCATCGCGCCTTGCATAAGCGGCAACCTGCTGATCTGATTTTCGAATCCGCCTGCGGCGGAAACGAAATTCTTCCTGCGGTTTCAACGCCGTCCCCGGCGAGTTCTGCCCAAATCCATAACTTTTAAAATCTACCTGCATTTCTTGACTATGCGCAATGCTTTTCAAAAGTGCCGACTATATCAGTTGTGACAGGGGAACAGATTTGATTTTAAAAGCTTCATTCTGGCTAATCTGAACAGTAATGCCGTGTAAAGACAGCCGAACCCGTATTTTACGCTTCGGGAGAAATTAATTGACGATGCTTCCGGGAAATATTTTGTAGGACAGCTTATTTCGGCAATAATGTGGTTATGCCAGAGTACTTGTGCGAGCATCTGATTATCGAAAACAAAGTCATCGGAATTTTCTTCCAGTGGCAGTTTTTTTAGCAATTCGCTCGAAAACGCCCGATAGCCCGTATGATATTCCGATAATTTAGCGCCAAGCATGATATTTTCGGCCAATGTAAGCGCGCGGTTGAATAAATATTTCCATATCGGCATACCGGACTGCAGGGCCTCTCCCCCCAGAATTCTTGACGCGATTACGCAATGGTACAGACCGTTGGCAATCATACCTGCCATAGCGGGTATCAGTTTTGGTGTGTATTGATAATCGGGATGTACCATTATGACAATATCGGCATTTTCGGCCAGCGCCGCCTTATAACAGGTCTTTTGGTTCGCGCCGTAACCGCTGTTCTTTTCATGAACAATAACTTTTGTGTTCGACAGGGTTTTTGCCAATTCGACCGTACGGTCGTTACTGGCATCATCCACAACAATTATCTGGTCGACAATTTCCTGCGCCATAACTTCATCGTATGTCTGGCGCAATGTTTCAGCCGCGTTGTATGCCGGCATCACCACAACTATTTTTTTATTCAGTATCATTTTTTCTCTCAATCGATTTATACAATTCTTTTACTTTATCTTCAAACACAGCAAAAGAATATTTTTCTTTAACAATTCTTGATGCGTGTTTCGCCAGTTTCTTTTGAAGGGTTTTGTCCTGCGCAAGTTTCAGCATTGCTTTTGCGAAGGCCTCAGGTTCCGGCTTGGCTAATAGAGCTGTTTTTTCTGAAAGAACCTGTGTGTGAGTTGGGAGATTTGTCGCGAGTATTGGATTTCCTGAATCCATGTATGAGAAAATCTTCATCGGGGTGTTAACACCCTGTGTTCGCGGTGAAACAAGGATATCGGAGATCTCGAACATTTGTTTAAGTGCCGAAATGGATTTAGGGCCGGTAAAGCAGGTTTTTTCATCTATGCCGAGCGCGGCGGCTTTTATTCTGTATTCTTCGATATCAAGTTCAGAACCACCGATAATAATAAGGTTGATTTTACCTGAACTGCGCGCGGCCTGCGCAAAACTTTGCAGTAGAAGATCAATGCCCTGATACGGCTGGAGATTTCCTATATACATGAATGTTGTTCCATTAGAAAAGGGGTTTTTAATGGTGCTTTCTTTCTTGTCGGCTGAAATGGTTGACAGAAGAGAGATGTCGGTAAGAGTGATAACGTTTTTCCCGCCGTAATCTGCGGCTTTTTTGGACAACGCTTCACACATAACGACAACGGCTTCGGCGTTAAGGACTGCGGATTTTTCCATCCTTCTCATTATGGGAAGCATGAATTTTGTTACTGGCTTGCCTTCAACTATCTGTTCGGGCATGGAAGAGTCCATGTCGAATATATATCGTGTTTTGAAAAACTTTTTTAGAAATACGGCAATAAAAGCGGATTCTTCAACGGCGTGTATGATGTCATATTTTTTTCTGCGAACAGTTTTTACGGCTTTGAAGAAAAGGAAAAGATCACAGAATACCTTTTTCCATGAAAATCCTGGCGGAACATCTTTTATAAAGGAAAGATTTCTTATTCTATGAATAGTCGTTCCAGGATATTCGCGCGGCAGTCCTTCGTGATAGGTGAGAACATCCACTTCGTCGCCGCGCTTTGACAGGACCCTTAATAATAGATCCACGGCAATGGGTGTGCCGCGTTCCTGATAAAAAGGATGAGGTGCTAATAATAAAATTTTCATTTTTTCTTTTTGTGCAGTTAATTTCTTTCTGATGTAGCGAATGATTTATGAGGTTTCTGGTTATAACCTACCAGTTGCTCCGCAAGAAATGTTATGATGCAGTTCTCGTTCTTGTTATTCATCGCTCATCATTTATTATTTATACTTTTCTTCAGCCTTTCGGGTCATTTCAACGATTACCGGAGAGCCCCATAGTCTTGTGAAGCCTGTTATTTTAAAGAAGTTTTCCATTAAGGCGGAAAGACCTTTGCACTTAAGTGTCCTGTGCAGGACCATAGGCAGAAAGAATTCTTTTTCAAGTCTGTTGATATGAAACCCGTGTTTTTCGAATTCACCTGAAATTTCCTTGTGGGTAAACAATCGGAAAGCGCGGGTATTTCCTTCGATTTTTCTTTTAGCTTTGAAAAGTGCGGGCGCGATTCTGTTGAAGCTTTGACTGGTCGGATAATCCACAATAACGGAGTGTTTGGCCGTACGGCAAAGTTCACTTATAAGTTTCGGCCACCTGCTGCAATGTGCCAATAGCCGAAACGATATTGTTGTGTCAAACGATTTGTCGGGGAAAGGTGCGGTAATTACGTTTCCTGACTGAAATTTACATACGCCTTTTTCGATAGCGGCCGAGAATTTTTCTTTATCAGCCCCGGGGCTGGACAATAGTGTCACAGGATAGTGTTCGCGACACAGGGGTATGGCAAGCTGGCCGTGTGCTCCGCCGATATCCAGAATGGAAGAGCCGGGTGTTGGATTGAGTATGTTCAGCACGATATTTTCCTGTATGCCGAGCATCCATTCACCTACTGCTCCGGAAAAGCGCCGGGCGTAGTCATGCGATGCGGTTTCGACATCGGCCGTTTCCTGAGGTTCATTTGACATTGGGTGTTCCTTAACCGCATTATTGCACAAGTTCAGAGTGTTGAATCTGCAACCTGCCCGCAGTGCTACAACGTTGCAGGCGGGGCCCCGCGGTGTTTTGCTATAGGACTCTATGTGAAACATCGCGAAACGCAGCAGATTCGGCGCTCTGGGCCCGATATTTAGCTCTTATTTCTTAAGTTAAACAGGGTAACACTCTGTAACACAGGCTTCAATAGGGAATTTACATGAGTGCAGGAAGGCAGAAATCTCAATTTTATAATAATCTTATGTAACAAATCCCTTATATAGTGACATATATTACTATAAGGTGGCGGATAACGAGGCTTGCACTGATGGAGCAAGTATCTCATTGATTTTTCGGCTTTCAGATGTTATTATATTGTTAAGTCAGACAGGTGTGTAAATGAGGCAAGTAGTACAATATTTGATGGTGTTTGCGATCCTGGTTTTAGTTGCAGGAATCTCAGATGCGGCAGTGCGTTATGATGATTTTTCACGGTACCAGGTTATTCTGGATAAGAAACCGTTCAAGGAACCGCCTCCATCCGCCAGTGACAAATCCAAGCTTCCACTCCCACCGCCCGCCCAATCTTTTGCCAAAAATTTCAGAATGGTTACTCTTGCCAGGAAGGAAGACGGTCGTGTACAGGTTGGATTTGTGGACTCAAAAAGAAAACCTCCGATGAGTTATTTGCTTTATGTCGGAGGACCGGCCGAAGAAGGGATAGAGGTTGTTAAGGCAGACTTTGAGGCGGAAACGGCACTGTTGCGTAAAGAGAATGAAGAGGCCTGGATTAACACGAGCGGTATAGGGGCAGCTCTTGGTCAGTTAAAAACGGGTTCATCTACAACTCAGAGGAGTTCTTCTTCTGTAAGCAGAAAAATATCGTATAGCGAGCTGAAAGCGCGCCAGGCAGCGATGATAAGATCACGCCGGGAAACGATAAGACATCGAACTGTTCAGCAGCCCAAGCTTAAGGGAGAGGAGCTCGATAAGCAGTTGAGGAAGTATAATATGGACTTGATTCGCAAGGGAAACGCGCCGGTTTTACCGATTCAGCTTACGCCGGAAGAAGACGCTCAGCTTGTAAAAGAAGGGTTTTTACCGCCACAGGAATGATTAAAATGCGGAAAAAAGTGGTTTTTTAGAATTGACAAATAGGCCCTCAATATCCTAATATGTAATTGTTGAATAATAATAATAAAAAGGAGTTAAACGTATGAAGGTAAAGTATCTGTTTCTGGTCGCGTTTCTTGTGGTGGCTGTTGTTGCTATGCAGGTTTGTGCTCAAGAAGTATCCACTGTTAATGTTGTTGGATTTAATCGCATAACGGTGCCTCCTGCGTCGTACGTAATGGTCGGATTGCAATTGGATTCTGTTAATGGCGAGACCAACACTCTGGCACAGATTTTTGGAACCAACACATTAAGATCTGGTGGTGGTGGTGATCCTGCTCAGTCAGATGTTGTCTGGATGTGGAATACGTCGCAAACCAAGTATGATAAGTATATGATGGGGCCGGATTTCAAATATTATAACATTGATACATGGGCTGAAGAAAGTCCGGATGTTGTTCCAGGGCAGGCATTCTGGATTCAGTCTCCGAGTCTTGGCTCTTATTCGTCAGAGACGAACTCTTTTTCTTTTGTTGGCCAAATCGTAAATGTAATAACCCAATCGACAGACGTAGTTCTTGGTTGGCAGCAGATGGCTTACGGTTTCTCTTCCGAACCTGTTGTTAACGAGTTGGATTTTGATGCTGACGGAGCGACAGGAAATGGAGATCCTTCTATTGCAGATCAAATATGGTTTTATGATCCGTTGACCACTTCGTATACAACTTACTTCTTGGGGCCGGATGGCAACTGGTACGATAAGGATACCTTTGCTCTTGCTACAGGCACCGTTGATATGGGGCAGGGTTTCTGGTATGTCGCCAGGGCAGGCTTCACATGGAGTGAAACAAATAAATATATAGGAGGTCTCTAGTCTTTTTTAATAACAAGCAATTACAGAAGGATGGAAGGATGGAAGAATGATGAAGAAAATTACAATGATTGTCTTAAGCATGATGATGGTTACATGTGTCTGTTTAGGCGGAACTATTAACTATTTTACCGGTGGAGCAGACAGAGTTTACGATATAAACACATCATCACCCATAGTGAGAGATGGCGGAGGGGGGCCAGGTTATGTTATAGCCTTGATGCAGGTAGTGGGTGGTAGCGTGGATGATCTTACTACGGGCGGGTTTACTGATGATATTATGCTTGATACAACAAGCTGCAACAACCTGTTTGTAGATGGTATATATAACGCCAACTATGCTCCAACTGTTGGTGGTTTTGATGTATATGTTACTATATTTAATGCCAGCGATGTAGTTGATGAAACCGATCTTGGTTCGGCAACAAGTTTTGTGAATCTGTATGGTTCAGGGAACAGCATGTTGAGCCCTGAATCTGTGGCGGTTCTTGCTGCTCCGGATATACATTCTTTTGATGTTGGGCCTAGTCAGGCTGATGTGAGTGACTGGCAGGCAATTCCCGAGCCTGGCACTTTTGTGCTTTTCGGGCTGGGTATGTTGACTCTGGCGGTGCGTAGGCGGGGAAAGAAAAAAAAGAATTAATAAAATTTTTTAGAATAGAATTTTTAAAGCCCCTCAAGCGAGGGGCTTTTTAGTATGAGGCGGGATGAGTATCCAATTTATCCCGCTTTGGCGGAACAAGGAATGTCCAAGGATGAAGGAAAGGCCAGACGGGGTCTGGCCTTGTAATTTACGGAGGTAGCCGGGGCGGAAATTCAACGGTCTGACCCCAAGCAAGCCTTATGAAAAAAACATTCTTACTGCTTATAATAATCTGTCTGTCGGCTGCTGTCTGCCTGTGGTTCTTTGTTAAACGTGATAAAGTCGATGATAACGAGGCCGGCGACGATAAGGCTATTGCAATAGTTGTTACAGGTGAAGTCGATGAAGTTCTGGTTAAACGTGTTCAAGCATTTATCAGCGATAATTGCTGGTGCCCCGTCAGGATAAGATCTTTCAGGCGTAAAGTTGAAGATACAATAGAAGCTGAAGCCAGTGCCCTTTCTGAACTTATGAGAAAGAATGATGTTTGTCTGCTTGCCATGGTTAATATCCCGGAAGATGTAAAATTCAGGGAGGCGATCTTCAGGTCGTTTAATGTCGGGTTGTTGAATATAGAGGCGTTAAAACCTGTGCGGCAAAATGAGGTGAAAAACATCGAGCAATACGCACGCCGCGTTGAGAAAGAAGCCATGCGTGTTATTGGCCAATTACTAGGTCTGCCGAATTGCCCTATGCCCCGGTGTGCGCTGTCAATTGCCCGCACAGAACAGGATATGGATGCCAAGGGTCGCAACTTCTGCCCGCCCTGTCATGGTAAAGTGATTGGGATTCTTAAGTCAAAAGGCGTTAAATTAAAGTTCTGAATTCCGATTCTTCCTATTTGTTAGCTTTTTAGACAGAATTAACAGAATGGACAGAATAATTTAGAAATGAAAAAGAAATACGATCTGGCAGGACAAGTAATCGGTTGTGCTATGAAGGTCCATTCCGCGCTTGGGTCAGGTTTTCTTGAGTCTGTTTATCAGAATGCTTTGGCCTACGAACTTCAAGAATCTGGTTACAAGGTCGAACTCGAATACAGAAGGATGGAGGAATGATGAAGAAAATTACAATGATTGTCTTAAGCATGATGATGGTTACATGTGTCTGTTTAGGCGGAACTATTAACTATTTTACCGGTGGAGCGGACAGAGTTTACGATATAAACACATCCGCACCTATAGTGAGAGATGGCGGAGGGGGGCCAGGTTATGTTATAGCCTTGATGCAGGTAGTGGGTGGCAGCGTGGATGATCTTACTACGGGCGGGTTTACTGATGATATTATGCTTGATACAACAAGCTGCAACAACCTGTTTGTAGATGGTATATATAACGCCAACTATGCTCCAACTGTTGGTGGTTTTGATGTATATGTTACTATATTTAATGCCAGCGATGTAGTTGATGAAACCGATCTTGGTTCGGCAACAAGTTTTGTGAATCTGTATGGTTCAGGGAACAGCATGTTGAGTCCTGAATCTGTGCCGGTTCTTGCTGCTCCGGATATACATTCTTTTGATGTTGGGCCTAGTCAGCCTGATGTGGCTGACTGGTGGTATCCAATTCCCGAGCCTGGCACTTTTGTGCTTTTCGGACTGGGTATGTTGACTCTGGCGGCGCGTCGGCGATTTGGGAAGAAAAAAAAGAATTAATAGAATCTTTGAAGCCCCTTACTTGAGGGGCTTTTTAGTATTAGGCGGGGTTTGGCCTTGTAATTTAAAGTTCTGATGTTTTTGCCGTCTGTGTTTATCTGTGTTCGCCCGCCTGTAGCGTTATGCGCAGCATTTTGGGCAGGTCTCTGTGGTTTTATTTTTAGTCAAATCACGCCATTGGCCCGGCTTGAGGCCTTTCAGTGTAAGCTTGCCGACCTTAGTACGAGTTAACCTGTGTATCTTCAGGTTCGCATGATCACACATTTTTCTTATCTGTCGATTCCGTCCTTCTTTTAATACGAATTCCAGTATGACACGATCTTGCTTTTTCTCGGCCTGCTTCAGTATGCGCACTTCTGCCGGTTGTATCTGGTATCCGTCGATCACGAGACGTGATCGTAGTTTTTTTAATGTGGCGTTATCAACGCTGCCGGAGACTGTAACATGATAGCTTTTTTTCTGTTGAAAACGGGGATGAGTCAGGTGATTGACCAATTCGCCATCGTTTGACATCAATAAAAGACCTTCACTGTTTTTGTCCAGTCTACCTACGGGAACAAGCCGTTCCTTGATGTCTTTTAAGAATTCATAGATTGTACGTCCCTGCCGGGAGGAAACGCTGCATATAAAGCCTCTTGGTTTGTAAAACATTATGGTTCGACAGGGTTTTTTCTGAGCGGATATGTGCTGACCGTCAAAAAAGATTTTGTCTTTGCCTGGCTCTATACACGTGCCCGGTTTGGTCACTATTGAGCCGTTAACGGTTACAAGGCCCTGTGTAATATATTTCTCACATTGCCTGCGGGAAGCAATGCCGCGTTCGGCCAGGAACTTTTGCAGTCTGATTGGTTTGGATTTCATTATTAAACTCGCTTGGGATCCAGCTTTCGCCATAGGCTACGGCCTGGCGCGGCAGGCCATTGACTTTTCTGCGCTGTGCTTGCAAAGTCAAGGCCAGACCCCGTCTCACTGATTGGTTTGGCTTTCATGAGGATAGATATATTTAAACAGAAGACAGCAAAGATAGCAAAGGATGAAATTGTGACATTCTGGCGGCAAAAATATGATAATTTCATTATTCTTTCTTCGTTTTCTTTGTTATCTTTTGTTTAATAATAAACATGAAAAATAAATGGACTGATAGATTAATAGGGGCGGGCCTTGGCGTAATGGCTTTGGCGGTTTACTGCATGACTTTAAGCTCCGGCGCGTATCCCGGGCAGTCGGCGGATTTTATAGTTCGACACGCGGATTTTTTACCGAGAGTATCTCCGGCTCAGCCACTCTGGCATTTTATTGTTCAGCTTATTATAAAGATTCCGATTGGCGGGCTGGTTTCAAGACTGAATCTGTTCAGCGCGCTGTGCGGCGCGGTTTCTATATGGTTTTTATATTATCTTGTTGCTCGGGTAGTATATAACACTATTGAAATTGACAGCACGAATCGGGTTAGAGCAGTGATAGCCGCCCGGCTGGCGGGAATTTCGTCGGCTCTTTTTCTTATGTTCTGCCTGCCTTTCTGGTTTGTTTCCAACAAGGCGCACATCGCTTCATTCGATATAATGCTGTTGCTTGGAATCACCGGATTGTTTTTTCGCTATGCGGAAACAGGTAAAATGCGCTGGGCTTTTATTTTTGCGTTCTTGTATGGGGTGGGGATTGCGGAATTTTCCACTCTTTTGATTTTTTTGCCATTGTTCGGGCTGATTCTTCTTTTTCTCCTGTGGCGTGATGAATGCCTGCATGTGTTGCCGATAACCGGAATAGTACTGTGCGGGCTGGCGGGAATTTCTTTTTATTTAATTACCGCCTGGGAGTTTTATGGGACGCTTGGATATGAATTACGCGGATATGACAGCTTCTGGCAGATAACGTGGTTCATGTGGCGTGATCAGTATTTCTTGATAACCAGAAGTCTTCCCAAAGAGGGTTGGATGATAATACTGATTGAGACAGTTATTCCCTGGCTGGCATGTCTCTGTATCGCGCGCAGGGCGTTAAACGATGAAAAAGACTGGTCCTATTACTTTCTTCACCTGCTCATAACATGTGTTGCCATTTGTCTCTTGCTGAATGTCAGACTGACTCCCTGGCGAATACTGGGAGCCGGCGGCGGACTGCTTGTGACCCCCTATGTTTTAACAGCTTCGATTTTCGGTTACCTTATTGCATACTGGTATCTCCTGCCTGCCGGTTGGTGGCCTGATGATGAAGAACAATGGAAGCTATGGTTTCGCAAATGGTTTGGCTTTGTCATTACTGTGCCGCTTATCATTCTCGCCTGTATTGCTCTGTTCAGGAACTTTGAGGAGGCGGATGCCCGCCCGGCCAAAACCGTTAACTTTTTTGCGCGTGAAATTGTTAAAAGCATGCCTGATAGGGAATGGCTTATTACTGATGGTGTTTTTGATGATCATCTGCTTCTTGCCGCCGATGAGATGGGGCGGAATATTCGCTTTTTGAATCTGCGTTCCGGCGGGAATGAAATCTACATGAAATACGTTGCAAGATTATTCGATGAGCCAAGACTCAGGAATCTGGCCGGAATAGGTATGCTGTCGCTCCTGCAGGAATGGTTCAAATCCGATAAAGAAATCCATAGAAAAATTGCAATTATGACAGTGCCTGACTTGTGGGAAGGGTCAGGTTTTATCGCTGTTCCTAACATGCTGGTGTTTTACGGAGTGCGGGACAAAGGGAGCTTAGATGCCGGGAAGCTCTTGTCTAGCCATGAAGATTTCTGGGCAGAGACAGTACCTGCTTTAAATACGATTTCTTCCGGAAGAAAGGGTTTGCCGACTGGCGCGGAGAGATACATTTTCAGGCATATCAGTATGATTGGAAATAATCTTGGTGTGTTGATGCAGGATATGGCGCAGAGGGAAGAAGACGCGGAGACACGGGGACACGGGGATGCGGGGAAAAGAGAAGACAGAGAGCAGAAGGCAGAGAGCAGAAGGCAGAGGGCTCAGGAGTTGGAAGCTTATGCCTTTAAAGCTTATACCAGGGCGCGTGAAATATGTCCTGGGAATGTAAGTGCGCTTCTGAATCTTGGTACTATGCTGAAGAGCGGTTTCGAATCGGATCAGGCGGAGACAATATTAAAAGCTCTTGACGACCTGAGTTCCGGTCAGAACAAAAATTACCATATCTGGTCGTTGTCGCGTTATTATGGATACGTTCGGGCGCCTGAAGCATTTGCCCGGCTTGGCTGGAATTGGGCGCTTTCCGGTCGGCCGGGAATGGCCGTTTCCGGCCTGAAAAAAGCGATTGATTTGCTGCCGGGTGATAAAAAAGCAGAAGCGAAACAGACCCTGGCTGATTTCTATCTCACACATGATCAGTATCGCAAAAGCCGTTCAATATATAATGAGTTGTTGGCTAAGGATCCGGAAAACCAGCGCGCACTTTTAGGGTTAGTTCGTGTATCTATAAAAGAAAAAGACTTCTTACAGGCAAAAGAGCTTCTGGAAAGAGTTGAAAAAAATGGTGTCGAAAGAACTCAACTTGCTTTGGAATGGGCGATTTTATATGAAGCGTCGGGGCATGTGGATCAGGCTCGTATAATATTGGAAGAGTTAGTGGATATAAAGCCGGATTTTTTGCAGGCATGGGCAATGCTTGCAGAGATACTGATGTTAAAGAGTGATGATGTTGCATTGCGCAGATGTGTAAGACATATGAGAGAGCTGGAAAAGGGGCGGGGATACTATGTTTGTATGCTTGAAGCCCGGCTCGCGTTGAAAAATAAAGACATTGCTGCTGCGAGGCGATATTTTGGAGAAGCTCATGTTTTCAGGCCTAATAATACCAGTGTTATCGAAATGCTGATTCGGCTTGATATGACACTGAAAAGAATGGGAGATGCTGGTTTAAATGCTCGCAAGCTTTTGGCGCTTGATCCTGAGAATATGCTGGGGAATTATGTAATGGGTTCAGTGCAATTGATGCGAGGTGAGGATGAATTGGCTGAAGACTCATTACGAAGAAGCCTGGAGACGGGTAGGACACCGGAAGCGTTGAATGACCTTGCATGGCTTCTTCAGGAAAAGGGCAAATATCAGGAAGCGGAGAAAATGGCCCGGGAAGCAATTGATATGAACAAAAAGCTGCACGAAGCATGGGATACACTTGGTGTCATTTTAATGAAGCAGGGGAAATTGGATGAAGCAGATGAAAAGTTAGAATGGACGTTATCTTTGACGCAGGACGATCCGGGTGTGTTTGTTCATATGGCGCAGCTCAAAATCAGGCAAGGGCACAAGGAGCAGGCTCTGGAGCTCATAAACATTCTCAAAGACAAACGCAGTCAGTTATCCAGAGAGGATCGAAGAACAATAGATTCTCTGCAGAAAGAACTTGCGTCCGGACGTTGAGAGGAAATAGAGCATTTGAGTAACACTCTGTAAGGGATGGCATAATGGCTTTGTCGTATGACAGTGCAAAAGAGAAGTTGAATAAAATGGATCAAATCCATTTGTTGATGTTCTGGGACTCTTTAGAAGAGCGTCAAAAAGAGAATCTTCTCGGTCAAATTGAGACATTAAATGAAGAGGCCTTTCAGACGATGATAGGCTTGATCAATGATGATCAATCGGAAGCCCAAGGTGCCGATATAAAACCCGCTGAAGTAGTGACACTGTCAGGCGCCGAAGAAACCCAGGCTCGACATGCCGGAGAAGAGGCCCTGCGTGCCGGTGAAGTGGGCATTGTTCTTGTGGCAGGAGGGCAGGGCACCAGGTTGGGATTTGATGGGCCCAAAGGCGCATTTCCCGTTGGCCCCCTGACCAACGCTTCTCTGTTCGAGATTCATACCAGGAAAATCCTTGCGCTTGAACGAAAATACGATACAGAGATTCCTTTTTATATCATGACAAGCTTAACTAATGACGAGCAAACCAGGAGGTTTTTTGCCGAACATTCGTATTTCGGGTTGTCAGGCGACAGAGTGAAATTCTTCAAGCAGGGTATGTGGCCGGCTCTTGACAAGGATGGGAAGGTCATTCTTGATCGTCCTGATCATATATTTATGAGCCCGGACGGCCATGGAGGAGTTATTGAGGCACTTCGATCCAATGGAATATTTGAAGACATGAAAAAGCACGGAGTTGAAACAATCTTCTATTTTCAAGTAGACAATCCTTTGGTTGAAATAGCTGACCCGGCGTTTGTAGGATTGCACCGCAAGCACGACTCGGAAATGTCGGTCAAAGTTTGTGCTAAACGGGATCCGGAAGAAGGATTAGGGGTTATAGCCAGACGTGACGGATATAACACAGTGGTGGAATACACAGAGCTGACGGAGGAACAGAAACATGCAGTTCGACCGGATGGGCGCCTGAGATTTCTTTTCGGCAGCGTTGCAATCCATATATTTTCTCTGGGATTCCTGTTAAGAGAAGCTGAATCGCCAATGCCTCTTCATGTTGCTCACAAGAAAGTTCCGTATTGTGATGAACATGGAAAGACAATTAAGCCGCAGGAGCCCAATGCCTGTAAGTTTGAAAAATTCATATTTGATATTTTGCCTGACGCGGAACGAAATCTTAACCTGGAATTTGCGCGTGAGTTGGAGTTTTCACCAGTAAAGAACGCTTCCGGTTCCGATTCGCCGGAAACCACGCGTCGGGACATGACGCTTAAATTCGCAGGATGGCTTGATGCATGCGGTGTCAAGGTTCCACGGGATGAAACAGATGATTTACTTTATAAAATAGAAATAGATCCATGTTTCGCGCTTGGACCGGAGGACTTGAAAGCTAAGCTGGGTAAAGATTTTGAAATTAAGGGTGATTTATTGCTGAAGAACGAAGAGAATTAGACGGGATCAACAAGATCTACGGGATCTTTTATCGGCCCGTAGGTCCGATTATCCTGTTAATCCTGTACATCCTGTCGAAAAAACATCTTTTAATGAGAATTAACTAAGCGGGGAATGATCTATGAGTAAGGTGTTGATAATTGGAGCAGGCGGAGTAGGCGCTGTAGTCGCAAAAAAATGCGCCCAGGTTCCGGAGGTTTTTTCTGAAATATGTCTCGCGAGCCGGACGATTGATAAATGCGATAGAATTGCCGAACATATTTCCATGCCAATCCAGACAGCTAAAGTGGATGCGGATAATTTTTCTCAAATGGTTGATTTAATCAATAAGTTCAATCCAGATCTTGTTCTTAATGTGGCATTGCCTTACCAGGATCTTTCAATCATGGATGCCTGTCTTGAGACGGGAGTGAATTATATGGATACCGCCAATTATGAACCGCCGGATGAAGCAAAATTTTGTTACAAATGGCAATGGGATTACCATGATCGTTTTAAGAAAAAAGGAATAATGGCGTTGCTGGGCTGCGGGTTTGATCCCGGAGTCACAAATATTTTTTGCGCTTATGCTCAAAAAAATCATTTTAACGAGATTCATTACGTTGATATTATGGATTGCAACGGCGGCGATCATGGTCATCCCTTCGCTACAAATTTTAATCCCGAAATTAATATCAGAGAAATAACCCAGCGCGGAAAATTCTGGGAAGAAGGAGACTGGAAAGAGACGGAACCTCTTTCAGTTCACAGGACATTTGATTTTCCGGAAGTTGGCCCGAGAGAAATGTACCTGATGTATCATGAGGAATTGGAGTCACTTGTAAAGAACGTTAAAGGATTAAAGCGAATAAGGTTCTGGATGACTTTTGGTGAAGAATATTTGACCCATCTCAGGGTCCTGGAAAATGTCGGCATGACGCGTATTGATCCGGTAGATTATAAAGGCCGAAAAATTGTGCCGCTGAAGTTCTTGAAAGCTCTTCTCCCTGATCCGTCGTCGCTTGGAGTTGGTTATAAGGGCAAGACATGTATCGGATGTATGATGGAAGGTGTAAAAGACGGCAAACCGTTGAAGTATTATATTTATAACGTTTGCGATCACGCGGAATGTTTTAAGGAAGTCCAATCACAGGCGATTTCATATACTACCGGTGTTCCTGCTATGATCGGCGCAATGCTTATGGTGACCGGAACATGGCAGGGTAAGGGCGTGTTCAATGTCGAAGAACTGGACCCAGACCCGTTCATGGAAAAACTGAATATTCACGGCCTGCCGTGGGTTGAGAAGAAAATGATGAATGATGAATGATGAATGATGAATGATGAATGATGAATGATGAATGAT
>JBHORK010000203.1:0-2013 GCA_042565725.1 Verrucomicrobiota bacterium | reverse complement strand
ATATTAGGCTGTGGATTTAAGAAACAAAAATAACGAGGAGATAGATTACGGCCCTCAATTTATTGCCGACCAGATGCTGAAGTTTGTTCGGGAGAATAAGGAAAAACCATTCTTTGTTTATTATCCAACAGTCATTCCGCATTTGGCCTTGCAGGCGCCTGAAGAAGATATAGCCCAGTATAAAGGGAAATGGCCTGAAACTCCTTACGTGGGAAAACGTTATAAACCACATAAAACGCCAAAAGCATGTTATGCCGCGATGATTTCCTTTATGGATAAGCAGGTTGGCAGACTGATGGCGACTCTTAAAGAATGCGGGCTCGACGATAATACCATTATCTTTTTCACTTCAGACAACGGCACAACATTCATTAAAGAGCAGGTGGATTACAAGTTCTTTCAAAGCGTTGGTCCGCTCAAGGGACTTAAAGGCTCCTGCTATGAAGGCGGTATCCGGGTTCCGTTTATTGCGCGTTATCCCGGAAAGATCAAGCCTGGTACGGTCAGCGATATACCTGCGGCCAATTATGATGTCATGGCGACTATTGCCGAGCTGGTCGGGGTTCCTGCTCCGGAACATACGGATGGTATAAGCTACTTGCCGACATTGCTGGGCCAGCCGGAAAAACAGAAAAAACATGAATTCCTTTATTGGGAGTTCAGGGGTAAGAAAGCGGTGCGTATCGGAAAATGGAAGGGCTATGGGAACGAGCTTTATGATCTTGAGAATGATATTGGTGAAAAGAATAATATAGCCGCAGATCATCCTGACATTGCCAAAAGAATGCAGGAAATCATGTCCAGTGAACACACTGCCGAGATAAGCAAAAAGACCGCAAAGAAAAAATAAGCAGTGAGAAGGCCTGACATGAACCAAACATGAAATCTACATAGATCGATTTTTTCGATTTGATCGAGAGTGAAATTGAAAACGTCCAAATCGAGGCGAACAGGCGTAGCATGGAGTCTTGTGAAGCCATTTCTTGTGGAGACTATTCCGGTACACATATCACCTTTCCAGCTAAACTCCTGCTCTGTGCTCCTGTTTTGATCAATCATAATGTCTTTGCCTTAACGTTATCTTCACGTGTTGGCGCGGCTACGTGCCAATCACGTGGAAGATTTTGTTAGGCTTAATAGTGGTATCGCAACTGTGCTATATATATAGAATTGCTTTCAAGTTTGTAAACAATTCTGTCTGCTTCCGTAATACGTCGGGACCAATACCCTGAGAGAGCATGCTTTAGAGGCTCCGGTTTGCCGATGCCTCGAAAAGGATCACGGGAAATATCCTTGATAAGGTTGTTTATTCGCTTGAGGACACGCTTGTCGGTCTTTTGCCAGAAGAGGTAATCTTCCCATGCTTGCTCGGAGAAGATGTATTTCATACGGCTAACTTCCGTTGTTTGCCTTTGCCTTTTTCTAACTGGTGAATCGATTCAAGGAGTCTCCGAGCATTGCGTGGACTCTTCAGTAAGTACGACGTCTCAACGAGCGAATCATAGTCCTCAAGAGAGATCATGACTACTGCATTGTCTCGACGCTTTGTAATGACCACGGGATCATGATTCTCGCAAACCTTGCTGATTGTGTCCGATAATTTCTCTCTAGCTTCTGTATATGTTATAGCATTCATAATATGTACAGGATAACGTACATTAAGCAGGTTTGTCAATCATCTTTTTCTAGCCTAACAGCGAGTGGCGCGGTGTCTCCGCCTGCCCTCCGACCTGTCCTCCGTAGCCTTGGCGAAGGTGGAAGCCACGAAGGGCGAAGGACGGGTGGTTAATTCCTCTTCTCTTCCTCCCATCTCTTAATATCTGTTTAAATCTATTTTATCTCTTGTCCTCCATAGCCTTGGCGAAGGAGGAAGCCCCGCAATTGCGGGGCGGGCCCCGAAGTAGACTGAGAAGTCACTACGGGGCATGCGGGCCACCTCTTCTCTTTTTTTCTCTCTCTCTTCTTGCAAACCGTTGCGGAAATCCCGATCGCGTAGCGCATCGGGATTAACGC
>JBHORK010000202.1:0-2090 GCA_042565725.1 Verrucomicrobiota bacterium | reverse complement strand
GAACAGTAGATATGATTAAACCCGTATATTATGCAAAGGATGCTGATGTTTCCTCTGCCTTCTCCTCTTCCTCTCTTTTACAAACCGTTGCGGAATTTTCTGCCCCCGAAAACTTCGGGGCAGAAAATAACGCAACACTCTTCTCCTTATTCTCTCTTCTCCGTGACTCCGTGTACTCCGTGGTTAAACATTCTTTAAAAACAAGGAGAACAAAATGAACATCAAAACAACATCTCGTCTCTGTAAATACGCATGCGCAATGTTTGCCATATGCATGCTGGACGTCTTATGCCCGTCACTGCTATCCGCCGCGTCACAGGAAAGTCACATGCTCTGGTATGACCAGCCTGCCCCCCAGCCCGTAGTCGAAGAAGAATATCGTTACGACGAATTCTTATTCAGAACCCTGCCTATAGGAAATGGTTCTCTGGGCGGCGCAATCTACGGCGGCATCGAAATGGAGAGAATACTCCTGAATGTTGATTCGCTCTGGGTCGGAAATGAGAACAAAACAGGATCTTACCAATCGCTGGGAAGCCTGTTTATCACTTTCGACAACCTTAAGGATAAAACTCCGGAAAACTATAAACGTTCACTTGATATATCAACAGCACTGCACAACGTCTCTTTTGAAATCGACGGTAACACCTACACAAGGGAAACATTCTGTAGTCAGCCGGACCAGGTCATGGCGATGCGTTTCGTCTTCTCGAAACCCACATCAGGAACGATCTACATGCAAGACCAGCTTTCCAAAAGCAGTTCTCTATGGAAAATAGAAAACGGGAAAAGAATTTACGCATCCAGAAAAAGCAGTTCCATTACCAGCAGCGAACAAAGTGTTATCATGACCGGCCAACTGGTAAATGATCTTTTATACGAAGCACGAGTCAACGCGACCGCGAAAAAAGGGAGTATCAATGCCACTCCTGACGGAAAACTTAAGTTTTCTAAGGTGACAGAACTGACACTGCTCCTGGCGGCGGATACCGACTATGCTATGGACAGGGCAAAGAAATGGAGAGGAACAAAACCGCAGGAAAAGAACCAAAACCGCCTGCAGGCTGCCTCTGAAAAATCATGGGAAGAATTGAAAAAACGACATGTGACAGACTATAAGAATCTTTATGACCGTGTATCTCTTGATTTTGCAGGATCCGGCTCCCGCGAAAATATACCGACCGAAAAACGTCAAAAAGCTTATAAAGGATCAAAGGAAGTCAAACCCGCAGAAGATCCTGATTTTGAAGAACTTGTTTTTCATTATGCCCGGTACCTGCTTATCAGTTCTTCAAGAAAAGGAACCTTACCCGCCAATCTCCAGGGTATATGGAACCATTTCAACAAGCCCCCATGGAACAGCGATTATCATGGTGATGTCAATGTCCAGATGAACTACTGGTTTGCGGAACACGCAAATCTCGGCAGTTGTCACATGTCGTTTATTAATTACGTTATGGCAATGAGAGAAGAATATCTTGTTCAAACCAAGGCTGAAGTTATACATCCCAACGGTAAGAAAGCCTTACGCGGCTGGACAGTGGGACTTGGCAACAATATTTTTGGGTCCATGAACGCCACGCGGGCATATCCCGCTTCAGCCTGGTATACCCAGCATTTTTATGAACATTACGCGTTTACACAGGACAAAGAATATCTGAGAAAAACGGCTTATCCAGTACTTAAAGAAATGTGCGAATTCTGGGAAGACCGTTTAAAAGAACGGCCTGACGGAACGCTTGTAGTGCCCGAAGGCTGGTCGCCTGAACACGGTCCCAAGAATGTGGACGGCGCTTCATTTGATCAGCAGATTGTTTACGACCTTTTCGGCAATTACATCGAAGCCTCTGAAGATCTGGATATTGACAAAGAATATCGTGCCAGCATAGCTGACATGCGCGCGCGCCTGCTTGCCCCGAAAATCGGCAGATGGGGACAATTACAGGAATGGGAAGAGGATATTGATGATCCTAAGTGCGGTCACCGTCATATGTCGCATCTTTTCGCGCTTCATCCCGGTCGCCAGATATCACCCTTCACAACACCGGAACTGGCAAAAGCCGCGGAGACATCATTAAAATCCCGCGGCA
>JBHORK010000201.1:0-2172 GCA_042565725.1 Verrucomicrobiota bacterium | reverse complement strand
TTGTACACGCGGACATTGTCAGAATCGGAAATTCAAGAACTGGCTGAGGCAAAGCCATAGAGAATTTTATTTGATTGTTTTAGGTCAGGAGATTGTGAGCCCTCCAGTGATCCCAGTCATGCGACCTTGTCGTTCGGTAAGGGTGTGATGGATAAACAGAGTGGCAGGCAGGAGTAAGTCGTTAATAACTTTTGAGTATAGGGATTGTAGTTGTGATAAGTATAAGGAGTATATTGTAATGAGTAGATATGTTAAAATGTGTTTATGTTTTGCGTTTTTATTTGTTTCTGTGTTTGTTTGTAGTCAGCAGGCGTCCGCCCAAACGTATACGTGCACGTATCGTACATGGCCCGGTGCCTCGATATCTGGTGAAGCAATTCAAACGGGTCTTCTTCCCGGCGAGTACTCTACACCGGTGACAGTCGTGCCCGATCCGGGCTATTACTTCAGTCGGTGGAACGACCAAACCACCAACGCGACACGGTCAGATCTAATTGTCGATAGGGATCGAAGCTTCACAGCATACGTTTACGATCTCTATCCCGACACCGTTACTCTGACCGTTATAAACGGCAGCGGCAGTGGCGAGCATGCATTTTCCTCTGCGGTGCCCATCGAGGCGACAGCAGTAATTCCAGGGAAGACTTTCCATCGTTGGAGCAGCAGCGGCGGAACCTACGGAGGTAGTTTTTCCAATGTGTACGATGCGAACACGATCTTTACTATGCCTGAGGAAAACGTAGTAATTACCGCGAACTATGTGCCGACGGGCGCGGCTATGAATATCCTGGTGATAGGCAATTCTACTTCTGAGGATATTGCAGCGGAGAAAGGGTTCTCGCCTGTTAATATTGGCGCGGAACTTAGGAGTATTCTTACGAATGATCCGGCAGTTAATACACAGATGATCAATGTTGTTGTTGATGATTATTATCGAAAAGAGGTTGTTTTGTTCGAACATCCCGTCTATAATGTTTGGGCAGATGCGCTTCGTTATACTCTGGCGCAGTATTATTTCTGGCCAACGGAACGGATTTACCGGCTGGCTAATCTGCGCGGTGAGGACGGGACTCCCTGGGATTATGTGGTATTGATGGATGATGCCCTTATGTTGGGGCAGAATCCCGGGCTTCATGCTGAAGGGGTTAATTTGATCGCGGATGAAGTGCGTAAAGGCGATGCGGAGCCTATTCTGCTTATGCAGTGGCCGGATTCATCATCATCATTTTCCAGTTCTCATTTCCGCGAGATAAGTCACCGCGTTGGTGACGGCGCCGGTATTAGAGTAGTTCCTGCTGGTTACGCGTGGGACACCTGGGGATCGAAGGATACTTCTGCAAATCATCCGACGCCGCACGGGGCATACCTTGCCGCGGCTTCAATATACAGTGAAATCTATAATCGCAGCGCCACCAATTCGACTTATAGTTACAGCAATGCAATAGCGGATCATGCGTGGACTAAGGTTCAAGAGGAACGGACTAATACTCATTACACAGGTAATTTTGCGTATGTTTCTCCGATTTGTTATGACACTAATTATTCCCGGCATCTTGACTATGCTAACACTGGAACCAGTACTGAGTCAGGAATGCATCAGCGCCTCGCATTTTGTCTGGGAAACATGAATATTACGTATACGATATGGAGGGATCAAACCGATTTTCCTCCGGAGTTGGATGTTCCTATTGATTTCAATTATGGGCGGGCGCCCGATTGGGGCCCCGAAAAGGCTTACGATCCCGATCCTGTTAATCACAGACTGGCTTATGGTTTTTGTTATCAGGAGAACTATGACAATGAAGGGATTGTGATGAGGTACTCGATCGACAAGCAATATTCATACGATTATGGGCAGTCTGATGGTCATATGATTCGCAGGATACTTGATCGTAATGAGGTTCCTCTTGGCGCTCGGGCTCATCCTGATCGCCTTATGTGGTGCAAGCTCTATGATGTCGACAACAGTTACAAGATGTCAAACGGGCATAGACTATATTATTATGCAATAACATCGTCCTCATATATGCTTGCTGCCCTTTCCGGACGCTGTCCGATGGCGGATGAGCCGTTTGTCGTTGGTTCCGGGCCATGGAATTTATGGGTTGGAGCAAGGATAGGTTATGAAACGGCAGTGCGTATGTGCAGTCTCAAGGGGCGTGCTTCAGGTTT
>JBHORK010000200.1:0-2198 GCA_042565725.1 Verrucomicrobiota bacterium | reverse complement strand
GAGAGCCACACATGCAACAATGACGGAAAGTTCCTTCATCTGTTTCCTGCCCAACTTATTATTATACCGACTAGGCTTGGTCAGCCTAACACTTTTTCCCTAAAAGAACAAAATCGTCTCTTTTCTACTGAAGCCATTGGCTAATACTCATATTCAAGCCCGTTTTCTGTTCCAGCTAAAGCCGACTGCCGGTCCGCCTATCACCTGAATAAGCCAGCTAAAGCCGACTGGTAAAAAGTAGCTTCACTAACATCATAGCTTTTGAATTGAAAACTAATTTTAATCTTTTGCTGTATGCTAGTCCAGTATTTTTGTCGGCTATGTTATCTGGCAACTGGGCTTCATTTTATAATGAAGGAGGTTGTTATGGCGGAAGTGAAGGGTAAAAAACTCATGGTCCAGGTTCGGGATAAAATACGACAAAAACACTATGCGAAAAAGACTGAACAGGTTTACGTTCATTGGATCTTAAAATACATACATTATCACGGTATCAAGCATCCTGTGCACCTTGGTAAAACTCAAATAGAAGAATTCCTGAATCATATGGCTCAGAAGATGATGGTGTCTGCATCTACGCAGAATCAGGCGTTTAGCGCAATTCTGTTTCTATATAAGGAAGTTCTGGGCATAGAAATAGATGGCATCAACGCAATGAGAGCCAAGGGCTACAAAAGGGTTCCTGTGGTTCTTACTGTTGATGAAGTCGGGAAGGTAATATCTAAAATGCAGGGAACAACTAAGCTGATGACGCAGGTGCTTTACGGCGCTGGGCTCAGGTTGCAAGAGTGTACAGGTCTTCGAATTCAAGACGTAGACTTTGCAATGAATAGAGTAAGAGTGATTAATTCAAAAGGAAGACAGGACCGGTACACTATGCTCCCCATTGTTATTAAAGACAAACTTCAGGCACATGTTAAAAAAGTCGAGATTCTGCACAAACAGGATTTGGAAAGGGGTTTCGGCAAGGTTGTTCTGCCGAACGCATTACACAGGAAATATTCTTCGGCAAGCAGGGAATTTCGATGGCAGTACTTATTTCCGGCTAAAACACTCTTTAGAAACCCTAAAACAGGAGAAAGGGGTCGTTGGCATCTACATGAGAGTTTTTTGCAAAAGTCCGTTAAAGAGGCCGCAGGCAAGACCGGCATTATTAAGCGTGTCACACCACATGTCTTCCGTCATTCGTTTGCCACCCATTTACTGGAAGCTGGTTATAACATCCGGGCTGTTCAGGAAATATTGGGTCATAAGAATGTCGAGACAACAATGATCTATACCCATGTCATGGATAAGGGCGAGAACAACATAAAGAGTCCGCTGGATATCTTTCAGTAGTAAGCAAGGGTGACGGTTCCCGCTCAACTCCGGGCGGGAGCCTAATCACCCAGCCGAGACGTTCAATCAGTTACTTGGAGCAATCCAACACGTTGAAGTTTGCTTTTGCAGTCCTTGGGATGCAAAAGGCAGGCAAATCCAATTTCCGCAAGCTCTTTATTTATAGATGCTATGTGTGCCAAGGATACGCAGTGGTGGGGTCTACGATAAAAACAAGAACGTGAGATATCACACCTCGGAAATTGACGATAAGGTTCTTTTCCATTAAAGTAATTCGGATAGAATGTAGGGGCGTGACCATGAAGGCTTAAATTAAAGGGAAACTACCATAATGGCAAAACTGACTCTTTCTCGACTTGAAAACCTTCTGCTTACCGCTTGCGACGATCTCCGTGGCAGCATGGATGCGAGTGAGTACAAGGAGTATATTTTCGGCATGCTGTTTCTGAAGCGTGCCAGTGATCTGTTTGATCAACGTCAGGCCGAGTTGAAAACTGAGTTAACCGCTAAAGGGATGAGTGCAGATGATATCGCTATCGCACTTAACGACCCTGACAATTATTCGGGCAAGTATTTCTTTGTACCTGAGCGTGCACGCTGGAATCAAGGATGGGATGAGGAAGTAACAATCAAGAAAGAGCCGGTTGGGGACGCCCTCCCTGAAACAGAAACGAAAATTGTTCACCACCCGGCCTTAAAGCATGTAAAAGAAAACGTTGGCACCTCATTGAACAAAGCGTTGGAGGCTATTGAGGATGCCAATGTTGATGCCCTGCAAGATGTACTCAAAGGGATCAACTTCAACCTGCAAACGCCGGTTTAAAAATGCGGCGGGTGCCGGTCGAAAAGTGCGGCACCTG
>JBHORK010000001.1:0-87600 GCA_042565725.1 Verrucomicrobiota bacterium | reverse complement strand
GCCATCTCAGTGTGTTCAACCATAATAACGCAATCGGCCCCCTCCGGCACAATCGAGCCTGTCATTATGCGGGCACATTCGTTTTGTCCTATTTTTCTTTCCGGAACGTATCCTGCCGGTATCGTCTCAATAATAACCAGATCATCTTTCAGATCCTTCTTCCGGCAGGCAAACCCATCCATAGCCGATTTATTGAACGGCGGCATATCCATGTCAGACTTCACATCTTCGGCAAGAACACGACCTAACGCCTCGCTGATAGCAATTCTCTCATCACCCAGCCTGCGGGCCGAATTCATAGCTATCTTATAAGCATCACTAAAAGGTATCATTTCTCAGCTTCCTTTATGTTTTCAAGAGGTTACCCATGCTTCGCTCTCGCTAAGCTCGTAGCTACGCAGGGCTTCGCAATTCTCCCCCATGGTCCTATTTTCTCTCTTTACTTCACCCTTGTATATTCCTTGTTGGATATCGGATATTCCTCCGACCGCCACCTCTTCCCACATACTCCTGATAGTCATCCATCGTATTAAGATTTAAAGGCCGCCTGGCTTCCGGCAAATCAATATACTTCACCCTGCAAACATCAAGCACAGCACCGACCCTGCGTTCATTCGACAACAACGCACTCTGCATGGCTTTTAACACGCTTTTTCTATATACAGCAAATAGCGGTTCAATCTTATCTCCACTCGTTCGCGGAACAACTACATCATAATCTTCGGCTTCTCTCAGCATCTGCCGTGTAAGCACCATATCTACATCTGGAATATCACATGCTGCTATAAAATTAAGGGCATTAACGGAAGCCTCCAGAGCGGATGCAATACCCATTAACGGCCCATTATCAGGCGTTTTATCCGGAATAACATCAAAGCCTAGGAAGGTATATTTGTTCTGGTCGTTTGCGCTAACCAGGATTTGATCAAAATTCCCGGCCAACTGATTGCATATATTCGCTATTAGCGGGCGGCCATCAACCATTAACATGCTCTTGTCTTTCTGCATCCGCTTACTTGCGCCGCCCGCCATTACAATCGCAGTTGCCTTTTCTTTTAAAGCCCACTTATCGCCGACAAAACCTATATCTTTAATGTCTGTATCAAATCCTTTCCCATTAGAAAGAACAACCCGATCGGCATATTTCTTAACAGCCTCCGCAGATTCTTTATATTTCTCGGAACCCTTTTCTTTAACCATTAGAAAAAGACCCGGTTCCACTACTCGACGCAAACTATTGGACTCGCAGATCGTCACGGAATCTCTTCCTGCGATATCAAGCAAAGCTGACATACCCTGCTCCAGATGAGACTTCATGACGCGCAGCCAGTAAACCCGGCTTGCGCCGGCAGCCAGAAGTCTTGCCGTATCTTTTTCCCGTGGAGCATCAGCTTCGTCAGTAATACAATAATTTCCATCGAGCGAAGAACAAACTCCGCACCCCGCCCCGCCCCGCGGGCAACTGCCGTCCTTCCGGGTAATTGTTGTCACCTTAATGCCGACAATTTCTCTTTCCTTGGAAAACATCCTTATCAGAGAACAGGCAAACTCCGTCTTACCCGCATTTCTGCCGGCAGCACCAACCATCAACATCCCTGGGATTTTGATAATTTCATCCATAACACATCTACATAGTTAAGACTGATTATTGCTTTTAAAAGTAATTGCTCCATCTTCAACAGAAATAATATTCTTTGAAATTCTCTGAGCCTGTTCAAGCGAATGTGTTGACAGAACAACCGTAACCTTTCTCTCCTTATTGTGCTGACGGATCAAGTCTTCAACCACACGAACATTGCTCCTATCCACATTCGCCGTAGGTTCATCAAGAAGATATATATCCGCATCCAGCACAATGGTACGCGCCAGGGCAACTCTCTTTGCTTCCCCGCCCGAAAGCAGATGAGCGTTTCTTTTGGCTAAATGCAAAATAGACATACGCTCCATTATTTCGCATACCTCATCTTGGATCTTATGTTTCGATAACCCCCTAAGCTTTAAACCCATCGAAATATTATTAAGAACACTTGTATTAAACAGATAAGGGTTCTGCATGAGATAGCCTATTCGGCGTCTCAGGCAGAGAATCTGTTTGGAATTGCCGTAATTAACTTTCTCACCATTCAAAAGCATTTCTCCTTCAGATGGCTTTTTCATAAGCGAAAGCAATTCCAGCAGCATAGTCTTCCCTGCCCCGTTAAGTCCTGTAACGGCATAAATCTCACCTTTTTTCAAACAACAATCTCCAACGGACAGCGAAAAATCACCCTGCCTGACTTCAGTTTTCCGCAAAATATACATCGTTATTTACCCTTCCCCTGAAAAAAAATCAGCAAACCATTTATCCCGAAAGCCACAGATAAAAGTACTATGCCAAGCGCAAAACCCAATGCGAATTCACCTTTACTAACTTCAAGTGCCATAGCTGTCGTTATGTTCCGGGTATAGCCCATAATATTTCCACCAAGCATCATTGATATACCAACCTCTGCAAAGACCCGGCCGAAACCCGCGATAACGGCAGCAAAAAGACCGAATCGAATTTCGCGTATAAACATGAAAAAGCTCTGAACAGAATCCGCACCAATAGAAACAAGGGTTTTTTTTATCCTTACATCAGTAGAGGAGACCGCAGTTATCGTCAAAGAAGCAATAATGGGGAAAACCAGAATAAACTGGCCTATGACCATGGCCGTCACAGTATAAAGAAGGCCAAGCTCTCCAGCGGGACCTCGCCTGCAAATAAACGAATACACAAGCAATCCAACAGCAACTGTGGGTAAAGACATCAACGTATTTAAAATAGAAATCAGAATCCGGCGACCGGGAAACATTTTAAGTCCTACGAAAACACCGAACGGCACACCTGCCAATGCCGCAAGTGCCGTGGAAGTCCCCGCCGTTCTAAGCGAAACCAGAACTATATCAACAAACTCTCTATCAAGAGTTGCGATAATCTTCAGTGCTTCCTTAATACCGTCTGCTATAAAGTCCATGATGCGTATCTCGTATTTCGTTAAACGTGAAGCGTATTTCGCATTTCGATGTCCAATGTTCCCTAAAACCCACAATCTTTCGCCGCGTCCCCTTTTCCCCGGTAGCGTTTGGGTGATACAATTGCGATCCTGCCTTTTTATATTCCTTGATCATCTTCTGGCATTCCGGCGATGTCATCCAGGCTATAAGCGACATGGCCAATTCGTATTTCACATGTTTATACTTATATGGACTAACCGCAATAATGCCGTATGGATTTAAAAGGTCTTTATCGCCTTCGACTAATTTCTTGAGTCGAATTTTGTCCTTATTGAATAAATAGGTAGCGCGATCCAGCATTACGTACGCATTCTTCTCATCTGCCATACGAAGTGTAGCGCTCATCCCCTGACCAACCTCAAGATACCACGTTCCCGACGGAGACATTTTCATTTTAGACCAGAGAGAGCGTTCTTTCTTATGAGTCCCTGAATCATCCCCCCGTGACACGAACAGCTGCTTTGCTTTATAAATCTTTCGCAGGGCTTCCCCGGCATTGTTGAGTCCTGATATCCTTGCGGGATCATTGGCCGGCCCCATAATAATAAAATCGTTATACATCACATCCCGCCTGTTGACTCCAAAACCGTTTTCGACAAATTTATCTTCTGCCTTACGGGCATGCACAAGAATCACATCAACATCACCGTTTTCGCCAAGCTTGATAGCCTTACCCGTGCCAACCGAGATTATATGGATCTTCACATCGTGCTTTTTCTCGAATGGCGGAAATATATAATCCAGCAATCCGGTTTCATACGTACTGGTTGTTGTAGCCAATTTAAGGATTTCTTCCGCGTATCCGGCAACCGTCGAAAGAGTTAAACAAAACAACACAAGCATTAGTGCCAACCGCGTCCTTTTGATTCTCATTCCCGGAATTACCTCCTTTTCAGACAAACCATTTCTTTCTCATAATTCTTCTTTACCGCTTTCTCGACCAAAGACCGAAACCGGGAATAAGCCTTAACCCAACTCAGGCCTTCTTTCGTTAATAGCGCCGAGCCTCCCTTCTTTCCTCCGTGATGTTTTTCGACTAAAGAAACATCGAGGCTTTGTTCGGCCTTCTTAATGTCTCCCCATGCTTTCCTGTAACTAATACCCAGCTTTTTTGCCGCGGCGCTAATAGACCCCTCATCATTCACGGCTTTCAACAAGCGCCACTTCCCGTCACCAAAAGCACCCTTCGCTTCATCGCTCGACAACCACAACTTAAATCGCGGTCTTAATTTTCTATTTTTTGGTTTCATCTTTCTTGAACACTTATTTAAAGCACCCTAATTGACATTTGCAGAACCTGATGTTTTCCTTATTGCAAACACGCGCAATATCCAGCAGCTCAACATCATGCTCTGCCGCCAGCTTGAACGCATCCGGACATGTCAGCCTTTTCTTGTCGTCTTTTTCAAAAGTCACACCAAAAACCAATTCCCTGATTTTATTTTCTTCCATACCTATTTTCCTCCTCTTAAAGTTCGATATGTCACGATTGACATATCGAACTATAAATAGTAGACTCTTACAAGCAGAAAACGTGGCACCGACAGTAATATGAATAAAATTGACTGAGAAATAGCAGCTTACTATTATGGTTTGGTCACTGATGCCGAATAATAGAATAACCTGACCGCAAAGGATGTTTTCCGGAACACTAAAGTATTATGAAAGCAGAAATAAAAGAAAAGCCAGAGCTTTGTTATCAATGCGCGAAATGCTCAAGTGGCTGCCCTGTAGCGGACAAAATGGATATTCTGCCGCACCAGTTAATACATTTGCTGTCTCTGGGTATGGAAGATCGTGTTTTGAAAGCTAACACTATCTGGATATGCGCAGGTTGTTTCACCTGCGCGGTCAGATGCCCGAATGATATTGATATTACATCCGTAATGGATGAGCTTCGTCATAAGGCAATAAAACTTGGCATCAAATCTCCAATTCCCAGTGTTATGACTTTTCACAAAGCATTCATAACGGATATTTTACGCCGCGGTCGTATACACGAACTCAGGATGATGGGCGAATACAATCTCAGATCAGGAAAACCTTTAAATAATATCTCGCTGGCGCCGAAAATGTTTCTGAAGGGCAAATTACACTTGCTCCCGCCAAAAGCTGTTAATGGATTCAGGAAATGGATTAAAAGAATATGGAAGAAAGAAGAATAGCACTATATCCAGGATGCACTCTGGAGGGATCATCAAGCGCTTTTGAGGCAAGTCTAGAAAAAGTGCTCGAAACAATGAGTGTGGAATCCGGAATATTAAAAGACTGGAATTGTTGTGGAGCGACTTCTGCCCATGCGATTGATCATAATCTATATCTATCGCTTTGTCTGCGTAATCTTGCTCTTGCGGAAAACCAGCAGTTTGACGAGGTACTGGCGCCCTGTGCGGCTTGTTATCATCGGCTAGCCAGCGCAAATCTGGATTTTAGAAACGATAACCTCTTGTTAGACAGATTGAACGCTGAAACAAATCTAGCATATAAGGGAACAGTAAAGGTTCGTAACATTCTGGACTTCTTTGCCAATGTCATCAACAGGGAACGGATCTCAAGCGCTGTCAAAAAGCCCCTGTCCGATCTTAAAATAGCCTGTTATTACGGATGTCTGAATACGCGTATCCCGCGCATGGAACCGTTTGACGACAGAGAATACCCAATGACTATGGATAATATTGTTGAGGCCCTGGGAGCTGAGCCTATCGACTGGTCATATAAAACCGAGTGCTGCGGCGCCAGTCTTTTCGTAACAGCAGAGCCGGTATCGGCAAAACTTGCAGCTGGCATAATGAAAGACGCCATTGCCAGAGAGGCCGACTGCATTGCTGTTGCATGCCCCATGTGTCAAAGCAACCTCGACATTAAACAGGATGCCATCAGGAAGCAGTTCAATATTTCCAGACCTGTTCCTATTCTATATATCACACAACTTATGGGAATAGCTTTCGGTGTGCCTGACCCTGATTTACAACTAAATCAAAACTTTGTGCCTTTCACCCGGCAGAAAACGGAATAACGGATGAGTAATAAGCTTAAACATAGTACGGCATATAATAACAACGGTTCAGGAAAAGTGGGCTCGGTACTCGTAGTAGGAGGCGGTATTGCTGGCATTCAGGCTGCCCTGGACTGCGCTAATTCCGGATTCAAAGTCTATCTAATGGAAGAACAACCGGCCATAGGCGGAAACATGGCTAGACTGGATAAAACATTCCCCACCAATGATTGCGCCATGTGCATGCTTTCACCGAAAGTCGTAGAGACAGGCAGACATCACAATATTGAAATCATCTCTCTGGCTCATCTTTCAAGCGTTAAAGGGAAATCCGGCTGCTTCACTGTCACAATCAGAAAAAATGCACGTTATGTTAACGAAGAAAAATGCAACGGATGCGGAGACTGCGAACGTGCCTGCCCGGTATCCCAGGATAATATTTACGATGAAAACCTTTCCACGCGAAAAGCCATATACAGATTATACCCTCAAGCTATCCCAAACATATATTCAATTGATAAAAAAGGTATCTCACCATGCCGCACTAGTTGTCCAACAGGTGTAAATGTTCACGGCTATGTTGCGCTTATTGCTCAAAGAAAGTTCAAGGAAGCGCTTGACCTTATTAGGGACAACAATCCTTTTGCCGCCGCGTGCGGCACGGTTTGCACACATCCATGCGAACTTGCATGTCATCGCGCGAAAGTTGATTCACCAATATCAATATGTTTCCTGAAAAGATTCCTGCTAGAGCATGTTAAAGACAACACTCCGCCACCGCCACTTAAGTCCAGGCCCGAAAAAGTGGCCATTATAGGGGCCGGACCAACAGGCTTAAGCTGCGCATTCCTGCTGCAGCGTATGGGTTATAAAACAACGGTTTTCGAATCTTCGTCTTCTGCAGGGGGCATGCTGAAATCAGCCATTCCGGAATTCAGACTTCCTAAACATCTTATTGAACGGGACATTCAATACATCTTGAATACGGGTGTTAAGTTAAAACTTAATACCAGCATTGGAACTGATATCTCTTTCTCCGAACTTCAAGAGAACTATTCCGCTGTCATGATTGCCATTGGCGCACCTGAGGCAAGAAAGCTCAAAATCCCAGGCCTTATTGACGACACCGTTGATGGTGTCTTGGAAGGTATCAATTTCCTCATGGATGTTAAAGAAGGCAGAGTTGCCTCTACTGGAAAAAATGTTGCAATAATAGGAGGCGGCAACACGGCCATGGATGCCGCACGAACAGCAAAACGGCTGAAAGCCGAAAACGTTACTATCATTTACAGGCGTTCCCGCAAGGAAATGCCGGCCATTCCTGAAGAACTAGAACTTGCTATTCATGAAGGCATTGACGTTATATATCTTGCAGCACCCGTCAAAGCTGTAGTCGCAGACGGAAAACTCCAGACCCTGGAATGTATAAAAATGGAACTTGGCGAAAAAGATGCCGATGGCCGATGTAAACCCGTACAAATAGCAGGTTCCGAATTTGCGATTCCAGTTGATACTGTTATCAGCGCTATAGGTCAATATACAAGATTCAACTTTGTTCCCGCAGACGTAAAGCGTACTGATTCCGGTGCTATAGTCTTTGATGAAAACACCATGGCAACAACAGTTCCCGGAATTTTTACCGGAGGTGATGCCGCCACAGGACCAAGCGTGCTCATTGAAGCTGTGGCGGCCGGCCGCAGGTCGGCCATATCTATTGATCGATATATACAAAAAAAAGAACTGATCCCGATCCCCCTTGTGCCCACAGGTCCGACAGCGGAATTCCCAGAAAAAAAATGGCCTAAAAAAGAAAGAATAAAACTTTTCGATGAAGCAACAGGAGAAGCCGCGGAAAATCTGGAAGAACTGGCAGTACAAGAGGCTCAGCGCTGCCTCAATTGCGGTATCTGTTCCGAATGCATGGAATGTGTCAAGGCCTGTAAACCTGAAGCGGTTGAACATGATATGACAGAAAAAAACCGCGAGCTGACAGTGGGCGCTGTTATTCTTACCTGCGGCTATGACACGTTTGATGCCAAACGAAAATCGGAATACGGGTTCGGCATATATTCAAATGTTGTTACAAGCGTTCAATTTGAGCGTATCTTAAGCGCTTCAGGCCCCTATAAAGGTCATTTGCAAAGGCCCGGAGACGGTAAGACTCCTAAAAAGATAGCGTGGATTCAATGTATTGGTTCAAGAGATGCTACAATCAACAATAATTATTGTTCCAGTGTTTGCTGTATGTATGCGACGAAACAAACCATTATCGCTAAAGAACACGAACATTCTGTTGAACCCACCATATTCTTTACCGATATGCGCGCTTTTGGAAAAGGTTTTGAAGGCTTCGTTAATAACGCTAAAGACAAATACGGTGTCCGCTTTGTCAGAAGCCAGGTTGCATCGCTCAAAGAAAACCCTGAAAACCAGAACCTTATCATACGTTATACGGATGCAGCATCAGACAAAAAGATTGTTGAAGAGGAATTTGACATGGTTGTGTTATCAGTAGGTCTGGTTCCGCAGCACTCATCAAAAGAACTGGCAGAAGTCAGCGGCATCGGTTGTAATGAGTTTGGATTCGCCAACAGCAAACCTTTTATAACAGCGGAATCGGACAGAAAGGGAATCTTTGTTTCCGGCGTAATGAACGGCCCCAAAGATATTCCTGAAACCGTTGTGCAAAGCAGTGCGGCAGCAGCGCTTTGCGGGGAATTGCTGGCGCCTGTACGCGGAACGGAAGTTGAGCACAAGAAATATCCCGAAGAAAAAGATATTACAGGAAAAAATGTTCGTATAGGTGTCTTTATATGTCATTGCGGAAGTAATATTGCTTCCGTAATAGACGTCGAATCAGTTGCTGCCTACGCCAAAAAACTGGGCGGTGTGGTTTACGCTAAGAATATCCTGTATGCATGTTCACAGGACTCCCAGGAACTCATGAAAGAAACTATTAAGAAAGAGGATCTTAATCGAGTAATAGTTGCCTCCTGCACACCAAGAACACATGAACCTCTTTTCAGGGAAACTCTTCGTGAAGCAGGGCTGAATGAATATATGTTTGAAATGGTGAATATACGCGAACAATGTTCATGGGTGCATCAACAACAACACGACCAGGCAAACGAGAAAGCCAAAGCTCTTGTCAGAGGCGGAGTCGGCAAAGCCCATATGCTTGAACCTCTAAAGCTCAGCAAAGTTGGAGTCACAAAGGCAGCACTTGTGATAGGCGGAGGAATGTCAGGCATAACAGCGGCTCTCTCTCTTTCCGGACAGGGCTTTGATGTTTATCTTGTCGAGAAAGAAGAAAAACTGGGCGGAAATCTCTGTCACATAAAACACAATCTGAAAGGTTATGACTGGCAGAATTACCTTCGTTATGCCGCAGAAGAAATAGAATCTCGAGAGAACATTAAGCTTTATTTAAATACTGAAGTTGATGAAGTTGCCGGCTTCGTCGGCAACTTTACGACAAAGCTTAAAGGACATTCTGACAAAATTAAAAACGGTGTTATTATTGTTGCCACTGGTGGTGATGAATGGAAGCCAGATAATTTCATGTACGGCAAGAACTCCAATGTTATTACTCAGCGTGAACTTGAAACAAAACTTAACGAGGATTTCTCTGCTAAAAAGATAGTAATGATACAGTGTGTAGGCAGCCGAAACGATGAAAGGGAATATTGTTCGCGCATATGCTGTGGGGAGGCAATTAAAAACGCTCTCGCTTTGAAGCAGAGAGACTCGGATATGCAGATCTATATACTCTACCGGGACATTCGCACTTATGAATTCAAAGAAGAATATTACCAGCGAGTTCGTGATATGGGCGTCAGGTTTATCCACTTCCCCGACGACAAATATCCAACTGTAGAAGAAAAGGATAAAGGACTGACCGTTACAGTGTATGATGATGTTCTTTGCGAAAACATCGAGCTCAGCGCTGATATGCTCGTGTTAAGCGCGGCCACCGTACCTCCGGAAAAAGGCAATAAAGGTCTTGCAGCATTGCTGAAGGTTCCTGTGGATAAGGATGGTTTCTTTATGGAGGCTCATATCAAACTCAGGCCCGTTGATTTTGCTAATGCCGGTGTTTTTGTATGCGGGCTGGCCCACTCCCCTAAATACACTGAAGAAAACATTTCTCAAGCGCTGGCAGCTGCAGGACGGGCGGCATGCGTTCTGTCAAAAGATTTCCTGGAAGTGGGAGGTATTATTGCAGGTGTTAATCCTGATAAATGCGCATCATGCCTTACCTGCGTGCGTGAATGCGTTTATGATGCGCCCTTTATTAATGCCGATGGAAAAGCTGAAATTGAAGCTGCTAAATGCCAGGGATGCGGTAACTGCGCTGCGGCTTGCCCTGCGAAGGCAATTCAGTTAACCACCTTTACTGACGAGCAGGAACTTTCACTGGTCAGAAGTATTTTAGATAAAGAAGAATCATCAATAGAATTCACAGATGCAGTAGCGACTTAGGAAGAATGGTTAATGGTTGAGGGTTAATGGTTGATGAAAGAATGAAGAACCAAGAACAATAAAGACAATGAATGATAATGAACCGAAAATAATAGCGTTTTGCTGCCACTATTGCGCGTTTACCGCGGCGGATCTTGCGGGAACAATGCGACAGCAGTACCCGCCTAACGTCAGGATTGTTCGCCTGCCCTGTACGGGAAAAGTGAATATAAACCTTATACTCCAAAGCTTTGTTGAAGGTGCAGATGGAGTTATGGTGGCGGGGTGTGAAGAAGGAAGTTGTCACTTTATACATGGGAATCTCAGAGCGAAGAAACGTGTAGAGTACGCTAAAGAGCTGCTGAAAGAAGCCGGTGTTATTCCTGAACGCCTGGAAATGTATCATATCGCCGCGTCCCAGGGCCCTTTATTTGCACAACGAGCAAAAGAATTCACAGAACAGATCTCAAAAATAAATAACGAGATTCGAGAAAGCTCTAAAGGAGAAGAAAAATGATTACTGCAGAACGTAAACCATTCGAGGAAATTTATGAGTTCGCTCGAAAATACAAAAAAGTCCTGATTATGGGCTGTGGTTCCTGTGTCACTGTTTGTCTGGCCGGCGGAGAAAAAGAGGTCAGCGTCCTTGCTTCACAGATCAAGCTTGCGGCCAAAGAAAAAGGAGACACAATATCAGTAACTGAACACACAATTACACGCCAGTGCGACAGGGAATTCTTTGATGAAGAAACAGCAAAGAAAATAAAAGAAGCAGATGCAGTGATTTCCATTGCGTGCGGAGTAGGTGTTCAATTCTGCATTGAATGTTTTCCTGATATGATTGTTTCTCCGGGTTTGAATACATCATGCTACGGAGCAACAATTGAGCAAGGCGTTTGGGCAGAACGCTGCGCAGGATGCGGTAAATGCATTTTAGATTCAACGGGCGGCATCTGTCCTGTGGCCCGTTGCGCGAAAAACCTTTTAAATGGACCATGCGGCGGATCTCAGGACGGGCAATGCGAAGTGGACAATGAACTGGACTGCGCCTGGCAGCTTATTTTTGATAGAATGAAGTCACTGAATCGCCTGAGCGAACTGGAGACTATCCAGAAGCCAAAGGATTGGTCGGCAAGCTTGAGCGGCGGGCCCAGAAAAATAGTCAGAGAGGATATGAAATTGTCATGAGCACTGAAAGCCAACTGGCAAAAGCTTTGAATGAAGGAAAATTCGTCGCAACCGCAGAACTTGGTCCGCCAAAAACTGCTGACGCGGAAGTTGTTAAGAAAAAACACGATATGCTTAAGGGCTGTGTTACTGCAGTGAATATCACTGATAATCAGACAGCTGTTGTTCGCGCATCAAGCATTGCATGCGCCTGCATGGTAATGCCTATGGGAACTGAGCCTGTAATTCAGATCACATGCAGGGACAGAAACCGCTTAGCTATTCAGAGCGATGTTCTTGGCGCTGCGGCAGCCGGTATAAGAAATGTTCTTTGCCTTACAGGTGATCACCAAAAATTCGGCAATCATCCACAGGCTCGAGGCGTTTTCGACCTGGATTCAATACAGCTTATCCAAATGCTGAGAAACATGCGTGACGAAAGAAAATTCGAGTGCGGGGAAGATATCAAGAACAGCAAAAAGGAAGAACCTGCCGGACCGGAATTGTTTATTGGCGCCGCGGCAAATCCTTTTGGAGATCCTTTTGAAGCCAGGGTAATCAGGCTTGCCAAGAAAGTGGAGGCTGGCGCTCAGTTCATACAAACACAGCCTGTTTTTGATATAGACGTGTTCCAGAAATGGATGGATGGCGTTCGAGCCAGAGGTTTAGACAAGAAGACACATATTCTAGCAGGTGTGATGCCCATAAAGTCCTTCAGAGTTTTGGAATATATGAACAAGAATGTTCCGGGTATAAGAATTCCTGAACATCTAATTACACGCATGAAAGACGCTGAAGTTCCAAAAGAAGAAGGCGTCAAAATATGTGTTGAAATGATCGACAAACTGAAGACATTTGAAGGCGTTCATGGCGTGCATATCATGGCGGTAGAATGGGAAGAAGTTGTTTCACAAATAGTGAAAGAATCGGGATTAGCATAAAGCAAAATATTATGGACACACAAACCAAAGCAATGCCTCATGCTGTTACCCAAAGGCTTCCTCAATATTTTGCATATATAAAAGACATCAAAAAGCCTGACGACGAATACGTTCACTTTCATGAAATAGCATATGCACTGGGGTTAACGAGTTCTACTGTTCGAATGGATTTTACTCATCTTAACATTCAGGATGGTGGTAAACATGGCTACAAAATCAAACACCTTAAGCACGTACTGATACACGTTCTGGATATAAACAAAAAAAAGCGCCTCGCTATAGTTGGTGCGGGAAACCTCGGAAAAGCATTGGCTACGCACGGAAATCTGGAAGAATATAGTTTTGATGTGCGGACAATTTTAGACATCAACCCGGAGCTAGTCGGCAGCAAAATCGGAAGACTTACAGTCAAAAACATAGATTGCCTCACAACCGCTAGATGCAAAGATAAGATAAATATAGCCGTTCCCTCGTCTTCAGCTCAAGAAGTCGCCTACAGGTTAATAACATCAGGAGTAAAAGGCCTGCTAAACCTTGCCTTTACTCGTATTGTCGCGCCTCAAAAAGTGGTTGTTGCCGATAGCTGCATTATGTCAGACTTTCTACGGCTTTCTTCCTTAATGATTAATTAGAATTCTATGGATCTATTCCTGCGAGAAATAATACAGATTGGAATTCGAAATATTATCAAGAACAACCTTTTTTGATTCTGATCGGGCAGATCCCTCAAGGGCCCGGACCTGTTTGACACGAAAATGGATTTACACACAAGAGAATCTATTATGTTCAGCATAATTAAGGAGACTTCTTAGTGACAGCCAAAACAATCCTGATAGTTATTGGCATTAGCGTATACGGGGTTTCATCTGTCTTTGCCATAGTCTCACTCATGTCTCCAAGGATCACAAATGAGAGGCTGGTACATGCCTTGACTGCCGTTGCCGCAATTTTAATTACCATGGTATTGATCTTGCATGGTTTTAAAGCTGGACGCATCCCTGTTTTTGGCCGTTTTGAGGCCCTCGCCTGCTACAGCCTTGCCGTCACCATTTCATACCTTCATCTTGCCAAACATCATCATCTGCGCGGAATCTCGGCAATATTACTGCCTTATGTAACTGCAATGCTAATTATTGGAGGGAAAAGCCTTAACGAAAACACTATTAGCATCGCTGACGGCGGGCAAAACATATGGCTTGCTCTTCATATTCTCGCTGCCTTCACAGGATATGCCCTATTCACACTGGCCAGCATATTGGCCGCCGTTTACCTTATGCAGGACTATAACCTGAAACATAAACTATTCGGAAATGTGTTCCAAAAGTTTCCACCACTTGAAACTCTTGACGGCTTGATGTGCCGGCAAATCGGCTTTGCCTTTCTCATGCTGTCACTATCAATGGCTGCAGGAGCAGTTCTTGTTCGCCTGAGCGGCGGCGGAAGCGAATGGCTCACAGACCCTAAAATCACTGCCACAATTGCCACATGGATAGTGTACGCCATACTGCTTCATTTGCGCGTCCATTCCGACCAGCATGGAAAGAAAATTGCCATTGCAACTATTCTGGGCCTCATTTGTGTCCTTTTTACTTTTATTGGCGTCCATTTAATTACTGAAAGCGTGCATAATTTTATATCATCAGGTATTGTTGAGGGAGCTTAATGAATCTAGCAATGACAGGGATAAATTTTCGCACCGCCCCGCTGAACATAAGGGAGAAAATATCTTTTTCCGAGAATCAAGCCACAAAGATATTAAAATACGCCACACAGGAATTCCCGGAAACAGAGGCAGCTACTCTTTCGACCTGCAATCGAACAGAGTTATATATTGCCGGCCCTTATATCGAAGGAAAGAATGATTCATTCATCAACTTTCTTCTGAAACTTAACGGATTAGAAAAAAATAAAGACATTCGAAAGCATTTTTATTTCAAAGAAGCTCTGGATGCTGCAAAACACCTGCTGGCGGTAGCGTCAAGCCTTGACTCAATGGTTGTTGGCGAAACAGAGATTCTGGGACAAGTTAAAAAGGCTCATGCCCTGGCATTGTCGGTAAAGACAAGCGGCAAGGTTCTTAATCGATTGTTTCAGACAGCAGTCAGAACCGGAAAAAAAGTACATACTGAAACGGATATCTGCCGCGGCTGCGTTTCTGTAAGTTCAATTGCGGTGGAATTTGCCGAAAAAGTATTCGACAATTTGAAATCCAAAAGAGTCATGGTAGTCGGAGCGGGAGAAATGAGTGAGCTTACTCTTAAAAGCCTCATGAAAAAGGGTGTAAAAGATATAACCATCCTTAACCGATCTTTGGATAAAAGCAACGCTCTGGCGCAACGATATAACGGCCAGGCTATCGATTTTGAGCTTTTGGAAAATCACCTGCCCCATGCTGATATTGTAATAAGTTCAACAAATGCACCACATTGCGTAATCACCGCTGACTTGGCAAAAAAATCAGCAGCAGCACGTCGTGGCAGGCCCATATTCTTTATCGATATCGCAGTTCCCCGGGATATCGAAGAAAAGGCAGGAACAATCGATAATGTATATCTTTACAATATCGATGATTTACAGAAAGTCGCGGCGACTAACCTTGAAAAACGACAACAATCTGTTGATAACGCATGGAAAATCATTAATGAAGAAGCAATAGTTTTCTCCAAGCTGGCAGAAACCATAAGTCATGAAACGCTCATGAAAGAACTTACCAGATTCTCAGATGACGTTAAGGAAACTGAATTGAATCGCATATTTTCAAAAGAAGAAATAAACTCAATACCCGAACATTATAGAAAAGAGATTGAGGAAATGGCGCACAGGATCACAAAGAGAATTCTCGCAATGCCAAGAAAAACATTAGCAGAAGCCGTTAAAAATGGTCATTGGGAAAAATACTCTAAACTGGCACGCAGCCTTTTTGGCTTTCATAAGGAGAAACAGGATGCAAACAAGTAAGTTGCTGAGAGTCGGTACACGCGGCAGCATTCTGGCTAAGACACAAACCCAGCGTCTCATAGATCATGTCTCAAAAATACGGCCCGACATACAAATAGAAACTATTGTCATCAAAACTACCGGTGATCAAAAAGTTGAGGAATCTCTACCAAGAACCCTGGGTAAAGGTCTCTTTACCAGAGAAATAGAAGATGCTCTTCTTGCAAAAGAAATTGACTTGGCCGTTCATAGCCTGAAAGATCTTCCAACCATCCTGCCGGACGGATTGACCATCGGCGCAATCCCGGGACGCGAATCTCCGTTTGATGCTGTTATAGGAAATATTTCTGTGCTTGAAAACAACCCTGAAAAAGCAACAGTAGGAACAAGCAGTCTGCGACGTGCTGCACAACTCAGGATTTTATATAAAGGATGCCAGGTTGTTGAATTCAGAGGAAATCTGGATACCAGACTGCGCAAAATAGAAGAAGGTATCGCCGACTGTGCTATTGTTGCCGTTGCAGGACTTAACCGTCTAGGACAAAGCAATGAGATCAAAAAGATATTTAATCACAACGAGATGCTCCCTGCCCCGGCTCAGGGTGCTCTTGGTATAGAAATCAGGAATAATGATCCTGAAACATCCAAGCTCATACAGCCCATTCATTCCGCGAGAACCGAACTATGCGTGTCAGCCGAAAGGATTTTTCAGCATCAGCTCGGTGGCGGATGTCAGGTGCCTGTTGCAGCACTTGCAACAATATCTGAAGGTCTTTTAACGCTGGACGGCAGGGTGATTGCTCTGGACGGTAGTCGTGTCGTCGAAGGATCCATCTCAGGCCATCAAGAAGACGCGGCAAAAATCGGAAGCAAACTTGCAAAAGATCTTTTACAGAAAGGCGCTGGAGATATTTTAAGCGATATCAGAGAATATTTGGCCGACACCGAAGAAGAATTGAACAGAAGATAACAAAGAGAAAAGATATCTCGCAGAGAACGCAAAGGTCTCAGAGAAGAGGTATGTTATTTTAAGAAATTCCTTGAGAGGAGGAATTTCTCAAAGAGTATCTCTTCCGAAAGACGGAAGACAATGGGCAACTTACGCTAAGCTGGCTTCTCAGCGGCTTAGTGTGAGTTATGTAATCTCTCCGTGATCTCGGGCCCTCTAGCGACGGGCGGAGCGGGCGAGAGATGAAAGAGGAAGAACGTCTAATGACTGATAAAGGAATAGTATATTTCGTGGGATCGGGCCCGGGCGATCCTGACCTGATAACGTTAAGGGGAGTTCAATGCCTTGCTATTGCCAACACGGTTGTTTACGACAATCTAGCCAATGATTACCTTCTGAATCACGCCCCGCAAGCGGCGGAACGAATTTATGTCGGCAAAAAGTCCAATTGCCATACCTTGAAACAGGAGGAGATAAATAAACTCCTCGTCAATAAAGCAAAAGAAGGTCTGACCGTAGTCAGGCTGAAAGGCGGTGACCCTTTTGTTTTCGGGCGTGGCGGAGAAGAGATACTGGCTATCAGAAAAGAAGATATACCTTTTGAGGTTGTTCCGGGTGTAACCGCCGGGGTAGCAGCTCCAGCATACGCAGGAATCTCCGTTACTCACAGAGAATGCAATTCGGTGCTCACTTTCATTACGGGACATGAAGATCCTGCAAAGAACGAAAGCGCTATTAACTGGAATGCTCTGGCTGCCGGCGGCGGAACTCTTGTGTTTTACATGGGAATGAAAAATCTGCCTGATATAACACAGAAGCTCGTTTCTGCCGGACGATCACCAGATACGCCCGCGGCAGTAATCCAAAAAGGGACCTCTCCTGAACAACGCACTATAACAGGAACCCTTGAAGATATATCGCAAAAAGCCAGAGACGCAAACATGGCCCCACCCTCTATCATAGTTGTAGGCGAAGTCGTCAGTCTGCGGCCGGACATGAATTGGTTCGAGCAGCTGCCTTTGTTCGGCAAAAAAATACTCGTGACACGTACACGTAGTCAGGCAAGCGATCTTATCAGGAAATTGTGCCGGCTTGGCGCTTATGCCCTGCCCCTGCCAACTATCAGTATTGTTCCTCCTGACGACCCGAAACCTCTCAACGAGGTTACGTCACATTTGCCTGAATTTGACTGGATCATTTTCACAAGCCCAAACGCTGTGGAGAGTTTTTTCAAATCATTAAACAGCAATTCTCTGGACAGCAGGAACCTCGGTGGAATCAGAATTTGTTCCATCGGTCCCGGCACGGCAACAAAACTCCGGAATCACGGCATCAACACTGACTTGATGCCGCAGACTCATACTTCAGAAGCAATTTTTGAAGCATTGAAAGAAACCAACCTTGCTGGAAAACGAATTCTTTTGCCCCGTGCGAATATAGCTCCGCATGATCTTCCAGAGAAACTAGAACAGTCAGGCGCAGAAATCACCGAGGTAACAGCGTATAAAACTATACCCGCTCAACCGGAACAGGATGTTTTAGAAAGCCTTCGCAACGAAGAAGCCGATATTGTAACATTCACCAGTTCTTCAACGGCAAAAAACTTCGCGGAACTGGTCCGCAAGGAATTCGGCAAATTACCGAAAAACATTTCTTATGCCAGTATCGGGCCGGAAACATCAAAGGCGGCCCGTGCTGAAGGGTTGGACATAGAAATAGAAGCAACGAAACATACTATAGACGGGCTTATTGACGCTATGGTCAAACATTTCGGAAACAAAGGGTCATGATAGGAATCTCTAAACTTTATTGCGGTACTGTTGAAGCATCAGACCCATTGAGGTATGGACGAAAGTCATCAGATCTTCCTTCACATTTGCTCCAGTTCTCGAAAGACAAAAAACCTGTTGTGGTCTGGAATGTGGGGCAAAAATGTAACCTTCGATGCGTTCATTGTTATTCGCATTCGCGCAACAAAGAGTATGTCAACGAATTGTCTACAGAAGAAGGCCTTCGGCTTATTGATGATCTGGGAGATTTTAAAGTACCTGTGCTCTTGTTTTCCGGTGGCGAGCCTTTGATGCGTACTGATCTGTTCGAACTTATTACTCATGCCAGAAACAAGAATATGAGGGCGGTTATTTCAACAAATGGAACACTTATAACGCCTGACGTTGCCAACAGGTTAAAGGATTGCGGCCTGTCATATGTTGGAGTCAGCCTTGATGGATTACAGGAAACCAACGACCGTTTTCGCGGCATAAAGGGAGCATTCGGTCAGGCGCTTGCAGGTATCCGCACATGCCTTTCTGAAGGCATCAAGGTTGGTCTGAGATTTACAATTAACAAAAGAAACGTTCACGATGTTTCTGGCATATTTGATCTAATCGAGCAGGAGGGTATCCCGAGAGTATGTTTTTATCATCTGGTTTATGCCGGACGCGGCAGTAAGCTGGTAGCCGAAGATTTATCGCATCAGGAATCAAGGGATATAGTAGACTTGATAATGGACAGAACAATGGAACTGCATGGAAAGAAAATCCCTGTCGAGGTTCTCACTGTAGACAATCATTGTGATGCTCCTTATTTATATATGAGACTTCTTAAGGAAAACAACGAACGCGCAAACGATGTTCTGGAACTCTTGAAGATGAATGGCGGCAACAGCACAGGAATGGGTATAGGATGCATCAGCTGGGACGGATCAGTTCATCCCGACCAGTTCTGGCGTCATTATTCCGCCGGCAACGTTAAACAAACACCTTTCAGCAAGATATGGGGAGAGCCAACTGACAAACTCCTGCCCAAACTCAGAGAACGCAAGAAACATCTAAAGGGCCGTTGCGCACAATGCAAATGGCTTGATATATGTAACGGTAATTTCCGAGTGAGAGCGGAAGCCGTTACAGGCGATGTGTGGGCACCTGAACCAGCATGTTATCTTACAGATAAGGAGATAGGTTTATGAGTTTTCCAAAAACAAGAATGAGACGTCTTAGAAAATTCCCTGCACTTCGCGAAGTTGTTTCTGAAACCAGCCTTAATGCTGAAGACTTCATAATGCCGTTATTCGTCAGACCCGGAAAAGGAGTGAAAAAGGAAATCTCCTCAATGCCGGGCAATTTCCAGATGTCGGCAGATGTGCTTGTAGATGAATGCAGGGAACTGGTTGATGCCGGAGTGAAAACAGTTATTCTATTTGGTATTCCTTCCTCTAAGGACGCCGCCGGTTCGGAGGGGTACTCTGAGGACGGAGTGGTGCAGAACGCTGTTCGCGAGCTAAGAGAAAATGTTTCTGATCTGGTCGTATGCACTGATGTTTGTTTGTGTGAATATACCGATCATGGACATTGCGGAATAATAAAAGACGGTGAGACAGATAATGACGCAACACTCGAAGTGTTGGCACGTATGGCTTCTTCGCACGCCAGCGCGGGAGCTCATGTGGTGGCGCCGAGCGATATGATGGATGGCCGAATTGGAGTAGTTCGCAAGGCTTTGGATTCCGAGGGATTTCAGGATACTGTCATCATGGCCTATTCCGCTAAATACGCCTCTTCCTTTTACGGTCCCTTCAGAGATGCAGCAGAATCCCCTCCCCAATTCGGAGATAGACATGGTTACCAGATGGACATGCGCAACTCACGTGAAGCGCTCAGAGAGGTCGAGTTGGATATTTCGGAAGGAGCCGACATTGTCATGGTAAAACCGGCACTTGCGTATCTTGATATTATCAAAGAAGTCCGGGCCGCATACAACGTTCCTGTAGCAGCGTATAGCGTCAGCGGCGAGTTCTCTATGGTAAAGGCCGCGGCAAAGGAAGGCTGGCTCGACGAAAAATCTACGGCGCTGGAAATCCTTTATGCCATAAAAAGGGCCGGCTCTAACCTGATCCTTACATACTGGGCTAAAGATGCAGCAAAATGGCTGAAACCAGATTAAAGGTTTCAGGTGTCAGGAGAAACTCATCCTGTAGATCCTGTTAATCCTGTCAAAAAAGAAATAATCCTGATGATAAATAATAATTTACGCTTAGTTTTCTGGGAACTGACGGCGCGCTGTAATCTGAAGTGTCAACACTGCCGCGCAGAAGCACAGGATGATTTCGTCGAGGGCGAACTCTCTACAGAGGAGATAATAAAAACCGCCCGTGAAATCAGGGAGGATGCGGATCCTATTCTCATCCTTACAGGCGGCGAACCCCTGACACGTAAAGATTTCTTTACCATTGCAGAGGAATGCACAAAGTTATTTACACGTGTAGCAATAGCAACCAACGGAACCCTGGTAGATGATCCTATTGCTGAGAAGATTGTAAAAACCGGAATTCAAAGGGCGAGCATAAGCCTGGATGGCGCAAAACGGAAAACGCACGATGCATTCAGAGGATTGCCTGGAAGTTATAATGATGCGCTTAATGGATTTGATGCGCTCAAAAAGGCCGGGGTATCTGTTCAGATAAACGCGACCATCACAAAACATAATCTTAATGAGCTTGAAGATCTGCTGAACCTGGCACAGGATCGAGGAGCCGACGCGTTTCATGTTTTCATGCTGGTTCCTGTAGGCTGCGGCGTGAAAATCAGTGAAGATGTTCGTCTTACATCTGAAGAATTTGAAAAATCACTGCGCTGGCTCTTTGATAAGTCTCTGGAATTGAAGGATAAAATCCATATAAAAGCAACATGCGCACCGCAATATTACAGAATCATGCGTCAGATCTCGAAAGAGAAAGGCATACAGCTCCAAAGCCACGCTCATGGCATGCGGGCTATGACCCGCGGCTGTCTGGCAGGTTCCGCCGTTTGCTTTATATCCCGGACAGGAGATGTGCAGCCCTGCGGCTATCTACCTGTTTGTGTCGGTAATATCAGAGAAAGAAAACTTGGCGAAATATGGCAGGATTCAGAAGTGTTCGCAGCTTTACGCGATCCGGCCAGGCTGAAAGGTAAATGCGGCGCATGCGAATACAAAAGAGTTTGCGAAGGCTGCCGGGCCAGAGCTTTTGCAAAGACAGGCGATTACCTCGACGAGGAACCGGATTGCTCGTACAAACCTAATATCAATACAGAAAAAAGCAAATGAGCATAGACGAAAAACAATTATTGTTTACTCTTCAAAAGGGTATCCCTATCGAGCTCATGCCCTTTCAATCAATAGCCAAAGAACTTGGCTCGAATGGAACTGATATACTGGCCTTTATAAAAGATCTTTTCGATAGCGGGAAAGCGAGGAGGTTCGGAGGTGTTTTCGATTCGAATATGTTTGGATTTTTCAGCACCCTTTGCGCCGTCGCCGTACCCGAAGAAGCCATGACGCGTGTAGTTGAAATACTCTCTCCTCATCCAGGTATAACGCACCTGTATGAGCGGGAAGCAACACCAAACATATGGTTTACATTAACCGCACCGTCAGAACTTTTCGAAAAAGAGCTGACGGAATTCTCGGAAAAACTGAAGCCATTCGAATTATTCAGCCTGCCAGTCGTCAGGAAATTCAAAATTCAGGTTGTATTTGACACAACAGGAAATGAAGAAAACGTACAACCATTTGTTTCCGAAACAAGGAAGTCCGACACTGGACTTTCCATTGAGAAACTCACCAAGCAGGAAAAGGACATTCTTAAATACCTACAAGGAAACATCCCTCTCTCTGAACGGCCATTCCGTGACCTGGCGGACAAGTTAGGACTTCCATCTGAAGAACTTATAAATACATTAAAACACTGGAAGGATATTGCCGTACTTCGCAGAATAGGGATTATCCTGCGGCACAGACAGATTGGCTTCACAGCAAACGGTATGTGTGCCTGGAACGTTGAATCCGAAAAGGTAGAAGCGGCTGGAAAGAAAATAGCTTCGTTCCCGCAAGTAACTCACTGTTACGAACGAATCCCACCATCGATATTCCCCTACAACCTTTTCGCCATGATTCACGCAGATTCAAAAGAAAAAGCTGAGGAAATGATGAGGGAAATAGAAAACAGCGCAGGATTAAGCGGCGGCAGAATACTTTTTTCTGTAAAAGAATTCAAAAAATCAAGTATGCTGTTTGTTCAGGATAATCAATAGACATCAAAGATCGAAGCAGGAGTCACGAAAGTGAAAGCAAATAAATCATCTCATAAACTATGGCGTCACGCACAGAAACTTATGCCGGGGGGCGTAAACAGTCCTGTGCGCGCATTCGGGGCAGTCGGAGGTAATCCTGTGTTTGCTGACTACGGTTCAGGATCCCATATTAGCGATGCAGACAGCAACGATTATATTGATTACGTCATGTCCTGGGGCGCCTTAATCCTTGGTCACGCAAACCCAAAGATTGTTGAGGCCGCAAAAAAAGCTGCCGAAAAAGGAATGACTTTCGGCATGCCAACAAAAACTGAGAACATGCTCGCCGAACGTATAATCGAATGCGCGCCAGGAATTGAGAAAATCCGTATGGTAAGTTCAGGGACCGAAGCTGCAATGAGCGCCATTCGCCTTGCACGCGGATTTACAGGCAAAAATTTGATAGTAAAATGCGAGGGCTGTTATCATGGCCATTCCGACGGTCTGCTTGTTTCCGCAGGATCAGGTGTTGCCACTTTCAGCATACCAGGCACTAAAGGCGTGCCGGACAGTTATGCAGAAAAAACTATTGTTGTTCCCTACAACGATCAGAAAAGCATGAGGGAAGTCTTTGAAAATTTTGGCAATGAGATTGCATGCATCATAGTAGAGCCAATAGCAGCAAATATGGGAGTTATTCCACCAGAATCTGGTTATCTGCAGTTCTTAAGAGAGATTACCTCCAGTAATAATGCTCTTCTTATTTTTGATGAAGTTATTACCGGCTTCAGAGTCGGATTGTCCGGGGCTCAGGGTCTTTATGGAGTAACACCCGACTTGACGGTGCTGGGAAAGATCATTGGAGGAGGCATGCCGGCTGCGGCGTACGGCGGACGTGAAGGAATTATGAGCATGCTTGCTCCATCGGGACCCGTGTATCAGGCTGGAACACTTAGCGGCAACCCGGTTGCCATGGCCACCGGTCTGGCCACTCTTGAATTACTAATCAACGATTCGCCCTACGAAAGGCTGGAGGCTTTGTCAAAGATGCTGGAAGATGGTTTTCGTGATGCGGCAAATAAAGCAGGCGTTCCTATTCAGATGAACCGTGTTGGATCACTTCAAACTGTTTTCTTCTCGGAAAAAGACCCCATTGATTATGCTTCTGCAAAAGAATCGGACACAAACAAATATGGAAAGTTTTTCAGCGGGATGCTGGAAAAAGGAATACATCTGGCTCCCTCACAATTCGAGGCAGCATTTGTTTCTCTGGCACACAGCGAGGCTGACATTGAAAAGACTATAAACGCGGCAGCAGAAGTTATGGAGGCCCTGTAGTGAAATATTTTCCGATAAACATGGATATAGCCGAGAAAAAAGTTCTGATTGTAGGCGGCGGTCAGGTGGCTTCCAGAAAAGCCAAAAGTCTCCTGGCATGCGGAGCAATAGTCACTATCGTCAGCCCGGAATTCTGCACACCTTTAACACGCATGAAAAAGGTTAATCGGATTTGCAGGAAATACAGAAAGTCTGACCTTAAAAACGCATCTATAGTTATCTGTGCCACCGACTCAAAGAATGTTAACTGCAAAGTAAGTGAGCATGCTAAAGAAAAAGGAATCCCGATCAATGTCGTTGATCAGCCTGACCTGTGTACTTTCACAGTACCCTCAACGGTAAGCAGGGGCGAACTGCTTATAACCATATCCACCGGCGGCGGCAGCCCTGCCCTCTCCCGACGGATTCGCGAAAAAATGGAAAAAGAAATAACTGATATTCACGCAAAACATCTTTCTCTACTAAAAAAAATACGGCCAAAAGTTCAATCATCAGGGCTTTCAGAAAAAGAACGCATGCGTCTTCTCAAAAAGATGGCTTCAGACAAGATTCAGAACAGATTGAAAAACAAAGGCCTTCTATCAGCAAAAACCGCAATGCAGGAAATGCTGACAGAAGCGACAAGAAACATCAAAATGCTCTAGTACAATGTAAGAAAAAATAAGTGGGAAATAATATACATTGGAATGAACGATACTGCAGCAACGATCTGCCGTGGGATACAACATAGCCCTACTATGTCTATGCTTTTTGAAGAGCCCAGCCTCGTCCTCGGTCACGCATCTATACGACATTTCAATCGTTCATTGCCCTAAACCACAATAATGCGGTTAACCACCTATTACTATAATACTATGCCTGACAAAGAATTAAAAACTCAAGAGATCCTCAACGAAGTGGTGAACAACATGCTTGCCACAAATATTTCATCGTTAGCTTATTGACAAATAACCCCAGGATTGCCAGAATCCCTATTGTTAAATTTTTCACATATCAGGAGAGACAGTTCCAACATAATTGTAGGCAAAGCTTATTTAACATGAAGAGGTTATAAAGCCTACAAAACTCTAATACTCCGCAAAGAAAGGAAAAATGATGAAATCAGTTAAAATATTAATAATATGTTTCGTGCTTGGTTTTGCTGCAATTCAGACTCTGGCAGGGCCGGAATGGAAAATAAATGACGATGCATCCATGAAGCTTTCTGTTTTAGGGCAAGTTCATTTATTACTGCCGCACGATACCGCAGACGATGAAGATTTCTACCTGCGCAGAGGGCGCTTTATTCTATCGGGTCAGATTTGTGACGGTGTTAAATTCTTTGTCGAAACCGATAATGATAATGCAGGAAGAAACGGAAAAGCCTCATCATCAACAGATATTCAGGATGCCTTTGTAGATATTCGTCTGGGCAAATCAGATCATTGGTTGGCGACAGGTCTTATACTACTCCCCTTCTCTTTTGAGAACAAGTCTTCCGCTGCCAGTTTGATGGGTATTGATTACAATGCGGAAGCAATCAAGTTTGCAAACCATTTTGTATGGCGCGACTATGGCGCCGAACTTCACGGAAAATTCTGTGATAAGCTTGCCTATCATGTAGGAGTTTTCGATGGTTACGATTCTCCGGATGGGAACAAGAATTCTGATGCGCCATTACGCTACACCGGTCATCTTGCGATGAACTTAATCGGTGACGTGCAATCAGGATGGTTCTACTCTCAGAATCGCCTCACAGCCGGCGGAAATTATCTTTCAATCGGGCTGGGCGGAGACACGCAGAATGATGCGACTTTAACAGTGACAGAGGCTGATCCTGTTGCAGGGACACTGGAAACCTCAGTCGTGGATGATTCCAAGGCATGGGTTGCAGACATACAGGCCGGGCTAGATATGGGCTGTGCCGAGTTAATGCTTAATGGAGCATATTATGACTGGGATAATGCCGGGTTTGACGGCAGTACGGTTTTCGCCGAAGCCGGTCTAATAGTTGACAAAGTAATGCTTACAGGAAAATACAGTTTGCAGGATCCAGAGTCATGCGATTCCACTGAAGACTACACAGCAGGCCTCCACTATTTTTTAAAAGGTAATAATGTCAGGGGCGGAGTGGAATACCGATGGGGAGACAGCAACGACCAGACTTTAATGGGAATTCAATTCCTTCTTTAACAGCGGTTGTGTTAATTGTTTTCTTTGGCCTAGAGCAATGATCGATTGAAATGTAGTATATATGCGGCAGATCAATCATGAATACCTCCAGAACCGTTCCATATGAAATATCATTTTGTGCAATTGTCTCAAGCGCTCAAGCTTTCTTTCGCTTGATCACAGAAAAAACTTTCTCGATGATATAAAGAAGTAGAGGCACAGCAATCCATATCTTTATGCCCGGCGCATGAATAAGTGCAACAAAAATCCAGGGCGCAAAAAGAAAATGTGTCAAACGAAAGATGCTGTAGTGTTTACGACGGACAAACTCGGATGCAAAAAACACTAGCACTGTAAAAATCAGAAAAAGCAATAATCCTGTAAGATGCACCCATGCCTTACGAGACATTGTTTTGAACCCATATCCCTTACCGGCAAGCGACAAGGCATCAGCATAGGTCGTCAGTGGCAAGTAAGTGCAAGCATCCGTCATTGTTGATGATCGATTATGGCAAGAGGTGCAGTCTCTTGAAAGAATTTGCCGAATGGTTGTTCCGTATTCCTCCTGAGATGTGCCGCGGGTTATCCAATCCTCTACTGCTTGAATTGAGCGATCATCCGTTACATGTTCGTACATACTAGTCTTCATAGAGCACACCAAATCAGGCTGAGATCCTAGCACAAGACTATGGAAGGGGTAAGAGAGCGTTGCGTAATAAGCGAGGTATCCACAGATATGTAAAACGACAAGCACATACATGGCTATCCCTATAAATCTATGAAGCCCTAATGGATTTTTAACAAAAACACCTTGCTTTCTGAACCGTCTGCGCAGCCAGCTCAGAGTACTGCGCAACACAGGCAATAAAATCAGGACAGCGTGAAATTTTATGCAGGAGCCGCATGCACGGCCAATCTTCAGATAGACATTTACCGTATCATTATCAGAGTGAGCAAATGCCTGAATGACCAAAAGAAGATTGATGGCGACATAGGATATAAAAAGGATAATCAGATGGATTCTCGATGAAAGGAACGCGCGTGCTATCTTACTCATTTACTCATATACCTTTGCGTAAAGACTTTATCACCCTTACATCCTGCCTTATATAGTCAGCATGGCACAAGAGTAATATTCCAACTGCGAGTCTCAGCCTTTACAATAAAGATCGCTATTGAGCGGCCTTCTTAAAAACCATGCGTAATGGTTTCTCGTGGTAAAGATGATTAATCTGACTATTGTCGAAGACGGCCACACCAAAGAAATAAACCTTTGCCAGGTCATCGAATTGCACGTCTTGAGTTCTGGAATTTTCACCTGTTGTGACGCGTGCACGCTTCCATTCAATTGTCCACTTACCATCAGCCCATTTGCCTTTTGCGGAAATATCAGCCCTGGGCCCTTCGAAAGCGGAGACAATGATGCCGGGAATAATCTGACCCGCTTTAAACGTATCAACAAATGGAACTTTGCTGTCTTTCAACACAAAATATTTATTTTCCTCAGTCATCTGAGGATTCATAAAGGCAGGCGCATTACCTGCTTCATTTATATTGTTTACATAACCGCCGCCGGTTTTGGTGTCGCCATGTCGGCCCCATGTCTTGCTTTGCTCAGCGCGATCTGAATTCATGAATTGATCATCAATCTGATTGACCGGACCTGTCCGAACACTTTTCCAATGCCATATATCAATAGTCTCACCAGGCAGGGTAAACTTACGACCTGCGGAACTATCCTCAATACCATCAACCAAACCATCTACAGACATGTGGCATGATGCTGCACAGCCTTTCTTCTCAAAGCCTGTACTGTTAATATTCCACAGGAACGCCATTTTATCTTCGTAATACGTATTGTCGTGACCGGTACTGTCTTTTGCCATGCTTTGCTTCCAGCTGCCATCCTTCTGCTTTACCCAGGGAAAACGAGCAAAACTCTTTGTCGGGTCATCATACTGCATTAAGAAATAAACGTTATTATCATCATAAAGAGATTTCAGTATAACGACCGTTCCCTTAATACCGGTATAACCATTGCTTGGTTTGTATGGGAGTTTGCTCAACTTAACCTGCATGGCCGGAGCCGCAGCCCAGGCTTTGCCTGCAACAGCATCCACAAGGATCTTCTGAGTTGTTTTTATTGATTTAAGGGTTGCCGGCTCATTTGGTGCTTTTGAACAACCTGAAACGAATAGAATTGCGGCAATTGAAACAATACTTATAACTACTTTTTTCATTTGTCTTTCTCCTTAAATAGGCTTTGTTAAAATTTCCAGCCCAAGTTCAACTGATAAAGAACCAATTCATCGTCGGCATCTTTCCATCTCTCAACAAAGTTTATTTTTCCTTTGAATGACATATTCTTGGTGAATTTATACCCTAGCGCCATTGAATGTCCTCGGACATCCGTTACGCCGCTCGCTGTGCCAAAAATTGGATTCTTTATTGGAGCAAAGACAGAATCGGATTCGATCTCAGACCATTCGTATCCTAATGATATCTTTCCACGGGAAAGGCGCGTTCCTACTACATAAGCAAAGCGGTTCTCGGACGGATCTAGAGTACCGCCCAAAAGACCCTCGCCTGGATCTCCTTCGGCACCAAAATTATACGACATCTCACCATAAGCTTTAAGGATAAGATCCGCTGTTAAAGGACAATCAAAAGAACCGTAAATATCTGCAAAATTATAAGCATACTCCTCCGATTTGACTAATTTATCACTACTCCTGGAGAAAGCATTGGTGTTCTGAGCAGTGGCGTCATTGTAATAATAACAGGTCGCGGCTATGGTATAACCTGAATCTTTTTTCTTTTCTGAACACACAACCTGAATTGCCGAAAGAATGGCATTCGCCTGGGCAACACCAAAATGGGCTACGTCATATCCTCCGCCGACAAGACTCCATTTGTCCGAAAACTTATATTGAAAAGTTAATCCAGATGGGCGCACATTGTTATCCCATACCATATCGGTACGAACAAAAGGGTTATGCTGCTGGCCAAAACTGGTTGTTAGACTTCCCAAGACATACTTGACATAAGCATAATCCAAGCGGATATCACCTGTCTCGAAAATATCGTCTTCACCAAAAGTATCATACGTGCTGTCAGGCTTGATGCCGCCTGTGGCAAGACCGGCAGAAACCGTCCAGTTTCCAGCCTGATCCCCCCAAACAAGCCCCAGTCGCAGGCGCTGACGCAAACGCTGACGCTCATCATTTTTCAGTGTCCCTCTTTGAATTCGTTGATCAGCACGGAAACTAAGATCTCCCTTGATTTTCAGACCTTCGACATATGGGCTAAGTGATAAAAACGACACCGGTACTTTTGCAGATTCTGCCTTCTGTAACTCTTCTATTTGTTTTTGCTGCTGCTGTATTTTGCTTTCCAGTTCGAGCAGTTTCTTCGAAAGAGTTTTTTCGCCTGTTTCCCCACAACATATTGTTATCATCCCGAAAAAAGCGCAGAAATAAATAGTTTTAATAAAGGTTCGAATATACATTTTTTACCGTCCCCTCCTGCAAAAGTTATATCTTTAAAAGACCGTCAAACAATCCTGATGCTTGGCCGAAAGACTATAGTCTTCATAAGAAATGTCAAGTTCCTGGCCGCTTACATCGTTGCAGGCGGGTCCGCAGATTTCTTCATATCGCTTTCGGAATTTACCTTACAAACTTAGAGAGAGTATTTCGCTCCTCCCATGATAAAATCCCGATCTTTTTCGGCATCATTGTCGTCGAATTCCTGATGAAGCCATCCCAGTGAGCCGGAAAAAGAACTTGTGAACTTGTAGCTCGCAATCGCATCAATTTCTATCGAGTCCTGATCAACCTTCTTTTTGACGTTGTAAAAGCTTGAAGAACCGAAGATCACGTCGAGGCTGAATTTACCAACATCAAAGCCGGCATCCACCCAGATTGTACTATCATCAGGATCGCCACCTTTTCCACCGGCGTACAAGCCTACTTTCCCAACTTTAATAGGCTCCCAGTGATAGTTTCCAACGGTCTTCTTCGCACCTGCGCTCTGCGTCAAAGCATCCGGGTCATCGCTGACTCGAAAATAGCCAACACCGACATAGCACTTATCAACCTTTGCTGAGGCATGGATCTTCCATGTCTGCGCATCTTCATCAGTGGTAACGTCGGTCTGTTCGGAGAACTCCGCCCAACCGCCATCAATGCCCAGCGTGACGTCGTCATTCACGGGCATACTCGCTTTTGCCAAAGCGCCATAAGTCGTGAGAAAGTCTGGATGATGCACCACGAAAGGTGTCACTTTCAGACGCTTCTCGACAACATCAACATCAGCTATACACGTATAGATGGCATCGCCAGCAGAATTGGTGGCACTATCCACAGTATCATCCGCATCCCGCGTGAAGTCTTCAACTCCGTCCAGGTCCCACGACTGAGATATGTCATCTTCCCATCCTGTGATCATGCCCACATACAGCTTCGTTTGAGGGATGTCGCCCACTTTCAACTGAACACCTTCTTGAACATCGCCGTCCATCAGCGCAACCTTCTTGAATTTTTTGCGACCGATCAACAATTCGCTCTTGGTATTCGGTATAGAGTAGTTCAAATACAGGTTTTTCAACTCAATCAAATGCTTCACATCCCCATCGGTAAACCAATGACCCTTAAAGGTGTCACTATCCTCGCCAAATTCATTATCATATATATCCGAACCCCATGTCTCGGCTACACTCAGGCAGCTGGCTCCGACCTTTACGCCCGAAAGAGGGGCCGTCTCAAAACCAAACTCGGCGTACAGCCAACCCAGATGACCTTCATCATCCTTACCATCGTCCCTGTCTTCCCACGTAGAGCGGAAATTAAGACCTACGTCTGCTTTGTGTTTCCCCATAGTAAACACGTCGGCGATAGATTGCGCATCCTCTGCGTAAACTGTCGCACACAACAGAACGCTCAAAAGCACTACTGTTATCATTTGTTTCATATCATTATCCTTCTTTCTTCTTATTTCCAATCCCGTCTTTTTTAATCCCATTTCTAAGAGTTTGAGATGAGATCTGCTAAACAACTCTTTGTTATACAGACAGCAAAAACACTTATGCTTAAGATAATGACAGACGCAATTCAAGACCGTGTCATTGCGCATAGCTATGCATGCTTGCAATCAGAAAATTAACCCCGAAGTAAGTAAACAGCACAGAAAGAAATCCAGCAATGGAAATGCACGCAGTTTTCTTTCCGTGCCATCCTCTTATAAAACGGCAATGCAGAAAAACTGCATAAACAAACCACGTTATCAAAGACCATGTCTCCTTCGGATCCCACGACCAATATGAGCCCCATGCAGAATTAGCCCAGACAGATCCTGTTATAATGCCAATGGTAAGAAACAAAAACCCAAAAGAAATTGTTTTATCTGTAATCAGTTCCAAAGCATCAATAGTTTCTGGCTTTACTTTCCTGCCGGGACAGATCGCCACCAGGTATCCTATAGCCGCAATAAAAGAGATAGCAAACCCGGCATAGCCCAGAAAACAACTGCTCACATGAAAGGTAAGCCAATTACTCTGCAAGGCCGGCATCAGAGGTTTTATATCAGAGCCAAATGTACTGGCAAAGGCCAGGGCTAAAACCATAAACAAGGATACGGCCGCCGCAAGTACCTTAAGTCGAGTGCGAATGCTAAACGCGAGGTAAACAATCCCGATGCTCCAGGAGAAAAGAACCAAGGACTCAAACATATTACTGAAAGGTGCACGCCCTGCATGAATCCAGCGTAAAATCATATAGGCCGTTTGCGCAAGAACCCCAACGACCAAGAGCGCCATAGCCAACCGTTCAAACATGCGCCTGCTCGAACAAAGCGCTATAGCCGAAACCAAAAGTGATCCGAAACAAACGCCCAGGCAGATATTAAACAGCATTGTCATTTATAGAATTCTCCTTCAATCTAAAAATTTCAAGGGCGACTAACATAGAAAACCATAATCAACCCCACTATCATGAATATAAACCCGGAATAGACGACAGGAACACCAGGATCATACACAACTTGAAGAGCCGTCCAAGACAGATCACTCGGACGAAAATTAGCCTGATACAAAGTATATCCCTTCCAGGATAGAGGCGAATTCACCTCTATTGTCTTCTCCTTCACGACAGTCTCTCCCTCAAATATCTGGAGTGTACTCTTAAAATCTTTAATGCCCTGTTGCGGCTGATTCGGAATGGGGCCCAGATAACGCATATCAAAAGGAAGTCCTTCACGACCATGCATGGTGGATTCAGGATATTTCGCAAACAACCAGCGAGTAATTCCTGAATGAGCGCCGCCGGTAATTTCCACTTCAATCGCAGGGTTCAAGGGCTCTTGTGAACGGCTTTTTACGGCTTTTGTCTCTATATCAATAATAAAATCAGGAACATAGCGTAAAATCTTAATACTGTATGAATCATCTGATCCATCTCCCGACTTAAGCACTTGTTCAGCACCAAGTTTCACAGGAAAAGACAAGGTGCGATCCTGTCCTTTCCAATGAACAACAATTTCCTGGACGCTGAACGTTTCTAGCTCGAAATCTACAAGTGTAACCCTGAACGGCAAGTCTATCCGGCCCGCATCATTATGAAAAAACGTGGCAGATTCACCTTCCCTGAATTCAATATACCCTCGCTCACCCCAAACGATACGGATAACGGCACCTGCTAAAATTAAAATAATACTGATATGCGTCAAAAGGGAACCTATGGTTCTTGCACTCATCCCTCTTTTCAAGCGTATAGCTGTAATAAATCGCCTGATAATGCAATTCATGAGAGTAAGGGAAAACACACAAAGCAAGCCGACAAACAACGGAGAAGAATACAAACGAGCCCCCTGCGGATGAAGTGTCCCCGCGATGCATGAAATGGTTATAAGAACTACCACAAACAGCGCAAACTGCATGGATCCCAATCCCTTCAGAATCCGGCTTAGTGCGTTTGTTTGGTCGTTTTGACCATCGCACGAAGGAGAATTCTTGTTGTTGTTTTTCATGTTTTCAAATAATAACACCCGTTAATTTACGAGTCAAACAACATCCAGGGTAAGGCCTGTGCAAGAAATCCCAAAAGGTGCCTGAACGGAATACAGACATTTGTCCGTTATTATAAGGCGTGAAAAAAATGCTCGACCAGCCTTAGCAAAACAGTAATATTGAGAGGCTTTCCGCAAAAAGTTTAGCTGAAAATAGTATTTTAAAGATATGAGTAATTTTAAAATAAAAAAGGGTTTTGACATAAAGCTGGCCGGCAAACCGTCTCTAGATGTTGTTGATTGGCCCAATTCCGGGATTTCGACTCTTTACCCACTCGAATTTACAGGTGTCAAGCAGCGGCTGAAGGTTAAGGAAGGTGATGTGATCGCACGCGGGGCAGAATTACTTGAGGATAAACGCAATGAAAGATTCAAAATATGCGCTCCAGCCGGCGGAAATATTAAATCAATCATTCGAGGAGCACGTCGCTTTGTTGAAGAAATAATAATCGAAGTCGATACAGAAAAAGCACCTGTTCAATTCAAGAACTATCAACTTAATGAAACCAACAGCGTCACGCGGGAAGACATTATCGATCAGCTTCTGAGAACGGGCTATCTTTCCTTGATCAAACAACGACCATTCTCCCAAATAGCGGATATAAAAGCCAAACCTAAGTCTATTTTTGTCAACGGCATGAATACTGCACCGTTTCAGGCAAACGCCGATGTTGTGGTTGAAGATGATACCGAAGGGTTTCAGGCTGGACTGAATCTGCTTACACAATTAACTGACGGTGCCGTTCATTTATGCGTTTCTACGAATTCAAGAAACACAATTAAGTCAGTTGAAAATGTCCAGGTCCATACATTTTCCGGGCCTCATCCGTCCGGTAATACCAGCGTCCATATCAGCCGCATTGATCCAATAAAGCCTACGGATATCGTCTGGACAGTTAAAGCTGTTGATCTGCTACTTATCGGCAGGCTCTTTCTTGATGGAGTTCTTCCTGCATCACGAATCATATCGATTGGCGGACCGGGAATAAAAGAAGAAGGCCGAAAACATTACCGTATGAATATAGGTGGAGAACTTGAACCTCTTTTCTCGAGGCATATTCAAGAAGGCGAACAGCGCGTGATAAACGGAGACATCTTATCAGGTACAAAAATTGAACAGAATGGCGGACTTCGACTCCATCAGTCATCCATTACTGTTATTCCTGAAGGACGCGAGAGGCGTTTTCTAGGCTGGACAATGCCCGGCTTTAATTTATTGAGTTTCACCCGCACCGTTGCGTCATCCTGGCTTGGCGGCAAGAAAAGTTGGACTCTTAACAGCAATATGAACGGCAGTGTAAGAGCCATGGTATTGACAGGTCATTACGACAAAATAATGCCGCTTAACATTATGGTTGATTTTCTTGTTCGCGCTGTACTGGCCAAGGATACAGACGAGGCTATAAGCCTTGGTATCCTGGAAACCGATCCTGAAGATTTTGCGCTTTGCGAGTTTATATGTCCTTCAAAAATGGAGTTACAGGATATTATAAGGAAAGGCCTTGCGGATATTGAAGAAGAAGGAATATAGGAGCGCGGGGCGCGCAGTTAATTGTTAACAGTTATTTACTAAAAGGGAAGACTTTCAGACAGGATCAACAGGATCTAACAGGATTAAGAAAAAGAAAACGAAGAACGAAAGCCAGATGAAGTTTTTATTGAAAATCAACGATAAGATTAAACCTTTATTTGCAAAGGGCGGCAAGCTTGAGAAGTTAGAACCGCTGTTTGAGGCTGGTGACGCATTTACGTTTACCTCCCCTGCTGTTACCGATAAGGGCACCCATGTGCGTGATGCGGCAGACATGAAACGTATTATGGTGACAGTTATCTATGCCGTTCTGCCTTGTTTCTTTTTTGGTGTATGGAATGCGGGACATCAGTACAACCTTGCGAATATTGGAGCTTCAACAGGTTTTATTGCAGACATATTACGCGGCCTTTTCATCGTTATGCCTATTGTAATTGTCTCATACGGCGTAGGCGGTTTTTGGGAAGTGATGTTCGCATGCATAAAAAAACATGAAATCAACGAAGGGCTACTGGTCACAGGACTGTTGTTCCCTTTAATTCTTCCGCCAACAATTCCTCTCTGGCAGGTTGCTGTAGGCATTTCTTTCGGTGTAGTTATAGGCAAAGAAATATTCGGAGGCACGGGCATGAATATCGTGAATCCTGCCCTGATGTCGCGGGCGTTTCTCTTTTTCGCGTACTCGCAATATATGGTAGGAGATGTCTGGATTGCTCTGAAAAGTGGAGGCGAGTTGGTCGACGGAGTAACAACTGCTACTCCGCTGGGTATCCTCCTCGATATGCCCAAGGACGCAACGGCAGTTAATATGCTGAGTAATGCCGGTTACACATTCAAATCCATGTTGATAGGCAACATGCCGGGCAGTATAGGCGAAACATCTGCGATTGCCTGCCTGATAGGCGCCGTAATACTTCTGATCACCGGTGTTGGCTCCTGGCGGATTATGCTTTCGTGTGTTATCGGACTTCTGGGTACAGGTCTTCTTTTCAATTTGACGGGCAACAGCACCATCCCTCCGCATTATCATCTGGTAATGGGCGGCTTTGCTTTCGGCGCGTTTTTCATGGCTACAGATCCTGTTTCTGCTGCGGCAACTAATATAGGCAAATGGATCTATGGTTTTATGATCGGCATGCTTATTGTTATTATCCGTGTAGCAAATCCTGCATTCCCAGAAGGCGTTATGCTTTCCATACTGTTTATGAATATTGTGGCGCCGCTTATTGACCATTATGTTGTTGCCGCCCATATCAGGAGGAGAACAATACATGGGTAAAGAACTTAAAACGATCGGTTTCGCTGCAATCATTTGTCTGGTATGCAGTCTGCTCCTTGCCGCGGTATATTCGGGCCTGAAAAGCGAGCAGGATCGCAACAAAGTCGTTGATATGAAGGTAAAAGTGCTTACAGCATTCGGTGTTGATATTTCAGACGATAAAGGGAGAATCACTAAAACGTCTAAAGAAATAGAAGAGATTTTTGATGCTCAAGTCAAAGGCGAAGTGCTTGACAATAATGGCAACCTTGTAGATCTGTCCGTCGGCAGTCTGACGGAAGAACAAATAAATACCCGTGATGAAGACGGCCTTAAGCAATATTATCCCCTTTATACTTATACAGACCTTAATTCCGGCAGGAAACTTTACGGAATTCATGTAAGCGGAAAAGGACTGTGGTCTTTAATTAAAGGCTATCTTGCCATGGAAGATGATCTCTTCACAATTGCCGGCATAGCTTTTTACGAGCACCAGGAAACGCCTGGATTAGGCGGTGAGATTGAAAAAGATTTCTTTCAGAACGGTTTTAAAGGCAAAACCTTCATCGAAAATGGTGTAGTAAAAGAATTTAGAGTCATCAAGCCCGGCACAAAAGGCGACGACCATTGTGTTGACGGCATCACTGCTGCCACAATGACCTGCAAAGGTGTTGCTAATTTCCTGAACAGTGATTTTGCTGTTTACAACAAATATTTTGAAAAATCGAGAAAGTTAAAATAAATGGGTAAACTCAAGAAGATCGTAAAAGATCCGCTTGCGGATAACAATCCTATCACATGGCAGGTTCTGGGTGTCTGTTCGGCCCTGGCCGTTACAACACAGGTCAAGACAGCTCTTGTGATGAGTGCTGCCCTTACGTTTGTTCTGGTTTTGTCCAATCTGGTCATTTCACTGCTTCGAAAATATATTCCTTCCAAAATCCGTATGATCGTCGAACTTTGTGTGATCGCAACGTTAGTTATTATTGCCGACCAGATACTCAAAGCTAAAATGTATGATGTAAGTAAACAGCTCAGCGTCTTTGTCGGCTTGATCATCACCAACTGTATAGTTATGGGCAGAGCGGAAGCGTTTGCTCTTCAAAACCCCCCGCTGGAATCGATTATGGATGGGCTTGGCAATGGATTGGGATACAGCCTGATCCTTGTTCTGGTGGCGTCATTCAGAGAACTCCTTGGTGCGGGAACATTGCTGGGGTTCCAGATTTTGAGCACTAAATATTATCCAAGCAATGTATTGATGCTGCTTCCGCCGGGCGCTTTTATTGTTATAGGGCTGTTAATATGGTTCCAGCGCACATTTATTTCAAAGCAATTGAGAGAAGAAGAATAATAAGTGGAGAGGATATCTCGCAGAGCACGCAGAGGGTGCGGAGAAGAGTAAATAGCCGCGAAGAGAGAAAGAACAAGGAAAAGAAATGCATTTGTTGAATTTAGCAATTGAATCAATTTTAATTAAAAACATTCTCCTTGCCTATTTCCTGGGCATGTGTTCATACCTGGCGCAGTCAAAGAAGATAGAATCGGCCACAGGATTAGGCCTTGCCGTTATTTTTGTACTGACAATTTCTGCGCCCCTGAACTGGGCAATCAAAGAATTCCTGCTTGCAAAAGGCGCTCTGAGCTGGACTGGCGCAGATGCTCTGGCCAATCTGGATTTATCATTTCTTACTTTTATTTGTTTTATCGCTGTTATTGCGTCACTGGTACAGATTGTAGAAATGGTCATCGATCGCTTTTTTCCGGCACTCTACAACACTCTGGGAATCTTTCTGCCGCTGATCACCGTTAACTGCGCAATTCTCGGTGCGTCCCTTTTCATGGATCAGCGTAATTACACGTTTTCCGAATCAATTGTATTTGGCTCATCTTCCGGTGTTGGATGGGCGCTGGCAATCCTGCTGTTGGCAGCTATTCGCAAGAAAATACGATACTCCAACGTTCCTGAAGGACTGCGTGGTCTTGGGATAGCTTTTATAGTTACAGGATTAATGGCTATTGGCTTCCTGTGTTTTTCCGGAATAAATCTGGGGGGATGAAGATGAGAGTGAAGCGGGGAAACGGAGACACGGCGAAAGAAAAAAGAAAGCTAACCGCCCGTCCGGCAAAGCCGGACTAGATAAAACAGATGAGGCAGGATATACAAGAAGAAGGATTTGAACAGAAAGTAACTAAGAACTAAGAACATGTCTATTGATCCTATATTTGTAATTACCAGTACAATTGTTTTTACCGGAGTTATAGTTCTTCTGGTTATTGTTTTATCTTTTATATCCAGCCGTTTATCACCCGGCGGTTCGGCCAATATCCATATAAATGACGGAAAGAAAACAGTAAGCGTAAGTCCGGGACAAACACTCTTATCGGCATTGGTAGAGAAAGAAGTTTTTATTCCCTCAGCCTGTGGCGGCGGCGGCACATGCGGAATGTGCAAATGCCTGATCCTGGAGGGCGGCGGCCAGATCCTGCCCACTGAGACAGGTTTCATAAAAAAAACCGACCGCAGACGCGGCATGCGACTTGCCTGTCAGGTCAAAGTCAGAGAGGATTTAAAAATAGAGGTTCCCGAAGAAATTCTTGATGTAAAGAAATGGGAATGCACTGTCAGATCAAATAACAATGTAGCAACCTTTATAAAAGAGTTCATCGTTGATCTACCCAAGGGCGAAGACCTTAACTTCAAGGCGGGCGGCTATATCCAAATTGACATACCTAAATACAAACTTTCTTTTTCCGATTACGATATTGAGAATCAGTACAGAAATGACTGGGAACATTTTAAATTCTTTGACTTGAAAACGCAAAATGAGGAAGGATGCTTCAGGGCTTACTCAATGGCAAATCATCCTGCCGAAGGAAACTGTGTTATATTGAATATACGAATAGCCACACCTCCCAAAGGAATGGATGTGCCTCCCGGAATAGCGTCATCCTACATATTTAACATGAAACCAGGCGACAAGGTCATGATCAGTGGGCCATACGGTGAATTCTTCCTTAAAGATACGGATCGTGAAATTGTCTTTATAGGCGGCGGTGCAGGCATGGCGCCTATGAGAAGTCATATCTTTGATTTATTCCACACAAAGAAAACAAACCGGAAGGTCAGCTTCTGGTATGGCGCCCGATCAAAACGCGAAATTTTTTACGAAGAAGATTTCCGTGAAATTGAAAAAAACTTTGACAATTTCAATTTCAACATAGCGCTTAGCGACCCTCAACCGGAAGATAATTGGGACGGGTATACAGGTTTTATTCATCAAGTTCTGCTTGATAATTATCTCGATAAGCATGAGGACCCGACAGAGGTAGAATATTATCTGTGCGGACCACCATTGATGCTAAGTGCCGTCAACAAGATGCTTTATGACTTGGGTGTTGAGCCTGAGATGATTGCATACGATGAATTCTAGAAATTTGCTAATTAGTCGATTTACAACTACAGCATTTTTTGTCCAGTTCCCTGGAATCATTCGGTTTGGTGCCGCATCCGCCTCTCAGTTTTCTGCCGCGGACAAGAAGACCTATTGCCATTGCGGCAAAACTGAGAAGAAACAATATTGCAGCTAAAAGTAAAGTAATCAGGAAATCATACATATTTTTAATTGTAGCATGTAAAAGAATAGAAGGAAAATGTTTTAAATAAAATCGGCCTAAAAAAGACAACTACGAAACTCTTTCGATCACATAATCAACCAGTTTATACAGTGATGTCCTGCTATCAGATTCCGGGAGTTTCTCAAGCTTTTCCTTACAAATCCTGCCATATTCCAAAGCCTTACCAAGGCTATACTTTATCCCGCCATAATCCCGGACAATATCGTTTATCCTTGCCAGACTGTTCTCATCTATCTGCCCTGTTCTAAACTTCTCCATCATCCATTCTCTATCTTTCTCCACGGCTTTACCTGCGGCATAAATGAACGGTAACGTTAAATTACCCTCCCGAATATCTTTCAACAACGGCTTACCTACTTTCCTTTCTTCACCGATAATATCGAGAAGGTCATCCGTTATCTGAAAAGCCATGCCAAGATTTAAGCCATAATCACCTAGAATATCCATCTCTCCGTTACAATTCTCAGCCAGCATTGCACCGACACGACACGAACAAGACATCAAGGCAGATGTTTTACCTTTTACGATTGAAAGATATTTATCTTCCGTCACGTTTATATCATTACGCCAGAGGCTCTGAGTCATCTCACTCTCTGTCATGGAACAGGCAGCGGACGCAACACATTGCATCATATCAATATTCCCGTTTTCGGCCAGAATACAAATTACTTTAGAATAAAGATGGTCGCCCACAAGTATTGCGGTTTTGTTGCCCCATCTAAAATTGATTGTAGAAGTTGACCTTCGTTTGTCGGCATTATCTATTACATCATCATGGACAAGACTGGCGGTATGCATAAGCTCAACCGCTACTGCCAGGTCAACGCCCCCTTCCCCTGTATAGCCGCACGCTCTGGCCGCCATCAACAGTAATGCGGGACGCAAACGTTTGCCGCCACCATTAAAAATCTGCATAACGGCCTGCGAAATAACAGAATTCTTTGACTGTGACATTTCGGGAAGACGCTTTTCCACTAACTTCAAGTCACTCTCTATGTTCTTGTATATTTCTTCGAGTATCATTTTTTTCTTTTAATTTCAAAACCTGCGGGGAGCCTAACAACTAAGCATTAGTACATCAAACATTTTACGACAAAAAGCTCTTGTCAGCTTTAACGAAATTGGACTATCTTTCTCTGTGACAATGAAAGAAAACAACGAATCTTCAAACAAGAAACCACGACCACCCAAAGCGCTATTATTCCTGATGGAATTAAGGGCTCCTTTTTTCACCGGATCAATAGTGCCAATATTGCTGGGCACTTCACTGGCCTTTTATCATACCGGAAACTGGCATTGGCCCCTATTCTTGCTAACACTGGCCGCAATGACTCTTATTCATGCCGGCGCGAATGTTGCCAATGACTACTTCGACCACATTAACGGCAATGATGAAAAAAACGTGGATTTTGTCAGACCTTTCACCGGCGGAAGCCGCATGATTCAAAACAAACTTCTTACTCCCCGCGAGGTTCTAGGTCTTTCTCTTGTCTGTTTCGCTGTCGGGAGCGCAATAGGTCTCTACCTTGTATCGCAGGCGGGGGTCTTCATTCTTGTATTGGGCATTATCGGCGTCCTGGGCGGGTTCTTCTACACGGCACCGCCATTTTTCCTTGTATCAAGAGGGATAGGAGAACTTGTTATCGGCATCAATTTCGGTATTCTACCGGTGGTAGGCGCGTACTTTATACAAACAGGACAATTCCGATGGGATATTGTTCTCTTCTCTTTGCCTATTGCATTTCTTATTTCCGCTGTTCTGTTTATTAATCAATTTCAGGATTACGAAGCGGATAAAGCGGTAGGGAAACGGCACTGGGTAGTCCGTCTGGGTCGTCGTAACGCGGTAAAAGTATTCTTTATGCTTATGAGCATATGGATGGTTCCCATTATTATTGCCGTTCTAAAAGGTATGGGACCTTTACTCTGTCTGATAGCACTCGCGCCAATAATTCTTGCCTCTAAGGCAATGCTTACGGCAGCTAAAAACTACGATCATCCCAAGGAACTGGCGCCAGCCAACGCACTGACAATTATTACACATCTTACGATTGGTATTTTACTTGCCGGAACCATGGTGGTGTCGGGCTACGGCAAATCTAAGAAAACCGAGGAATCACAGAAGATTCCAGTCACATTAAAAGAATCACTAAAATAAACGTTCCCCACCCCAAGCAATCCCGGTGATACAGCATAATCGCAATTCAGCTTTTCGAACAGTCGGGCTCACCTTGCCGAAGGGACAGCCAAGTCCGCAATTTTCTTACTGACAGAAAAATCGCCTAATTCTGCGCTTTCGAATTCGATTACTAATTCAAGATTTCTGAGGTTTTTAAAGTCTTCAGGAACACTCACGGTGCTCCCGCTGAGACCTCCTCAGCCATACGCCAGAGTTGTAAGAAGTTTCTTTTTATTGCCAGCCTTTATATAGCTTTTTAAGGTACTTTTTTGCTGGCTTTTGTATAATTGCGCAGAGTATTTCATTCCCCCGGCATCTATAATCTCTACCTTTTTAATTTTCAGCTGATTTGCGTCCCGCTTGGATTTATATGCCAGAAAATCCAGCCTGAACGGTGCCCCCATTTTAAATTCATTGCCACCCTTTTTAATAGTGACTTCCTCGCCTCCTCCGAAAAGACATCCCTGGCTTTTCTCATAGCCAACAGAGCCCTTGGAATATATTACACCCCCGGCAACAATGTATTTACCGGGAACAAGTTGAGCTTTCCGGGTTGAGTCAGCCACTGCTGAAAATGTCCCATCCTGTTTCGTAAGCATCATCTGCCCAAACCAACCCTCTTTGCCGCTTTTCAGGGTGAGTTCAGCTATATCACCAGTATAGGGTGTAAATACCAGTTCGGCTTTGCCGTCTGCAAACGTAAGATTATGCATTTCCCCATCAAGATTGAAAATAGGACTTATCGGGAGTTGTTTTGTTATGTCTCGTTTTGTTATATCTCCCAGCGAGATTATATCACTTCCATGCTTACCCTGATCATTAAACTTACCGTTCACATTGGAATCAAAAACAGAAATGTCTTTACCGTTATATTTCCCCTTGAGAATTGTTACCCCGTTGATAGCGGCCATTTTTTGATGGATATATCTGACCCGAATCTCATAGTCGAGTTTTTTGCCATGCGTCTTTATGCAAACCGTTGTTTTTCCACCCGCGGCGATGGCTGCACCGTCCGCACTATCAATTTTACCATCGCAATTGCTGTCAACAGTAATTTTTTTGCCATTAAGCTTGAACAACAGTTTGCCTGAACTTGTCGCAAATGGAATACTCGCTTCGTTCTTATCTTTAAAGATTAACCGCTGGGATCCCCCGCCCCGCTGACCCGCAACACCCGGCTCCAATGGGATCGTAATCGTGGCGTTATCGGATTTCGCCGCAAAGGGAAGTGTTGTAAATAGCCCTACTGCAATCCATTGACTTAGCTTCATTTTAGCCCTCCCAGTGTTTTACAAAACCATCAACAATATACAAAAAGAATATTGCCGTTACATTTAGCGTTACTCAATTGCCATAAGCCATTCGCGTACGCGCGGGGCATCTTTGTCTTCCGGGGCCAGATCAAGAAATCGCCTGTAATGTTTCACAGCTTGTTTTTCGTCATTAAGATCGTCGTCATAAAGAACGGCAAGATTGAAATGGACCGCTGAATCATCCGGATTTATTGCCAGTGCTTTTCTGTATTCGGCCTCGGCTTTTTTGTATTCTTTTGCCGCCCGATACACATAAGCAAGGTTGTAACACAAACGCAGCCGCTCACGCCTACTTGTTTCACGTGTTCTTATTATTATTTCTTTCAGCCTCTCAATCTCGGCTTTTGCTTCAGTCAGTTCGTTTTCTTTTTTCTCCAATGCCAAAGCAATCTGAAATAACCTCTCACTTGCCTGAACCTGGGGTTTTGACTTCTGTGATTCTTTCTCGTCCGGCTTATCCTTAACCTTAAGGTCCTCAGCTATGTTCTCTTTGTTTTCTTGAAGATTATTTGTGTCCTGAGAAACAGAAGACCGCGCAAAACAAACCAGCACGATCACAAGAAGAAGGGTTCTTCGCCCCGAAAAACATTTGTGTAATATATTCTTTTTCACGTTATTAAACCTTAATTTATATAAAGGTGCCTGACAAGGGGAAAGGCCGGCGATATACGAGATACAAAATACGCTTCACGAGATACGCGTATTGGCTTTGACTTTGTTAATTACCTTGCATATTCTTGTCTTATGACAGCCAAGCCCATAACGCGCATACGTCCGCCCAAAGGCTGGATCTCACTGGATTTCAATGAAATGCTGCGATACAGGGATCTGCTGTATTTCCTGACATTGCGTGACATTAAGGTAAAATACAAACAAACCTTGCTTGGTATCGCCTGGTCTATACTGGTACCATCAATAACCGCTATTATCTTCTACTTTCTTTTCGGGCGAGTCGCGAAACTGCCGTCGGACGGACTGCATCCTTTTCTTTTTTATCTCTCGGGGCTGGTAATCTGGCAGTATTTCTCGACTTCTCTAAGCATGGCAAGCAGTTCGCTGGTGGGTTCAGCCAATCTGATCACAAAAATCTATATGCCCCGCCTTTTCATGCCGCTAAGCGCATGTATAGCCGCACTTGTTGATTTTGCGCTCTCATTTTGCGTTCTAATCTTTTTCATGTTGTTCCTGAAGACACTGCCGGCAATGACTGTTTTTCTCGCGCCATTGTTGATCATCACTGCTTTTGCGACTGCGGCTGGTGCCGGGTTTGTATTTTCCGCGCTTAACGTAAAATACCGTGACATCAGGTATGTAATTCCATTTGTGATTCAGATCTGGATGTTCTGCTCGGTAATAATTCCCTTCAGCAAGATACCCAAAGCCTGGGGGGCATGGAAATACCTGTATGGTTTAAACCCTATGGGTGGAGTTGTTGAAGGATTCAGGTGGTGTTTAATGCACAACAGGATGACGGCGGAACACGCGGTCGGGCCGCCATGGATTCTTATGGGCACCGGATTTGTTGTCGCAATGTGTCTTCTGGGATTCGGCTTATATTATTTCAGAAAGACAGAACGGTATTTTGCAGATATTGTTTGAAACGTGAAGCGTATTTCGTGAAGAGTGAAAAGGAAACATGAAAAGCGGAGAAACTAAGACAAGAAACTTCAGGGATTTGGGCATATGGTTACACCTCGTCGAAATCGCTATCGCTATCGAAATCGATTTTCCCTGTTTTATAACAAGAAGATTGTTCTTTCACTTATTCTCAAACGACAAACATCCCATTTCCCGTACCCAAGTCCCATATTGTTTCTCGATAGCGATCCCAATCCCGATTTCGACCGCGAATGACAAGAAATTTAATAAAGAAATTATAATAAGCGGAAAACAAGATACGAAATACGCTTCACGCAATACGAGATACACTTTATGAGTGAGACTGCAATAAGTATAAGAGGTTTGGGAAAGCGATATCGACTGGGCGAGACAGTTGATTTTTCCCGTACGTTTCGTGAAGTCCTGATGGCCATGGGGCGTCATTACAGCCGAAAAGCGAAACGTGCCGCACACACACTGATAAGCGGCGGCACGGATGACAGTCCGACAAATACTGCTTCTGGTTATATATGGGCCCTGCGGGATATTAATCTGGATATAAAGGAAGGAGAAGTGCTGGGTATAATTGGCCGCAACGGAGCAGGGAAATCTACGTTATTAAAGATTCTGTCACGTATTACCGCGCCAACTGAGGGAGAGGCGGATATCCGTGGGCGTATCGGTTCCCTTCTCGAAGTGGGCACGGGTTTTCATCCGGAACTGACGGGCCGCGAAAACATCTTTCTTAATGGCGCGATACTGGGGATGCGCAAGGCGGAAATAGAAAAGAAGTTTGATGAAATCGTAAGCTTTGCAGAGATTGAGAAGTTCATAGATACACCTGTCAAACGTTACTCAAGCGGGATGTATGTGCGTCTGGCCTTTTCCGTGGCCGCTCATCTGGAGCCGGATATTCTTCTTGTCGACGAAGTGCTGGCCGTTGGCGATACAGCGTTTCAGAAGAAATGCCTGGGCAGGATGAATGATGTTGCCAAAGAAGGCCGCACAGTATTATTCGTAAGCCATAACATGGCAACGGTTCTGAATTTATGTTCAAGGGGAATTCTATTAGATAATGGTAATATAGTTAAGACAGGCAAAATTAAAAGCGTGGTAGATCATTATCTTAACGCAGATATCACCTTAAGCGGAGAGGCAACAGCCCCACAAAGGCGGCATAAATTGAGTGATGATTTCCGTTTCAGTTGTGTCCGCGTTCGCAAACCAATGGGTGAGATTACAGCCCAAGTTGACCTGATTGAAGGATGCAATCTAGAAATTGAATATGAAATACTGCACCCTTTTCGAAGTGCCAATATTGGATTTATACTTTGGAATAGCAGTGGGCACTGTGTTTTCACCAGCACGGATGTGGACAACAATCCTTCATCCATAACAACAAAGCGCGAACCGGGACGGTATATTGCCCAATGTCATATTCCGCCTGAATACCTTCGCCCTGGCCGTTACTATATTGACGTGGCTTCCAGCATCCCCAACGTTCGTATCCTGGATGAGCTGCCTCGTGTTCTTATGTTTGAGGTTATAGATACCGGAAGCGTAGAATCTAAGATCTCTCAGGGAAGGCAGGGTGTAATCGCACCTGTTTTAGATTGGAAAACTGAACAGACTAAATAATATACCATTTGTGTAATAGACTACATAATGGTTCATCTTATCTTTAATTTGATGGAAATGTGGAACAATTAAAAAACATATTACGACGAATACCTTTTCTGACTGCCTTCAGGAGGGCAATTAGGCGTATAAGCAACGGTGATTTATTAGAACTGCTCTCAATGTTAGGGGTGTTGCAATTATACTCTGGCTTTCGGAAACTGAAGGTGCCCATGGATATCCATACGAGAGAGTATTATCTTGATCCTGACGGCTGTGAGGGAAGCCGAGAATTTTTGATAAGCCAAGGCGAGAAACTGTCAGGCAGATCAGCATCCGTATTTGCCGAGATTCAAAATATAGATGGAGGCGTATTCCTGAATCTAGGTTGTGGAAGGGGGGAACTCTCGCTTCATCTAAAGAAAAAAGCTAAACGAGTTGTCAGTGTCGATTACAGCACTGCCGCTATTGAAATCTCCCGTAAAATTCTTGGGAAAGCAGAAGTCATTCAAGCAGATATTGTGGAATTTCTTCCCAGATTCGAGACAGAACCGTTTGATGGAATCTTGATGATAGATATTGCGGAACATTTGTTCGACTGGGAGCTAAAGATTGTCTTTAACAACGTCGCTCGGCTACTTAAACCAGGGGGGCATCTATATATTGATACCCCTATTAGTTCCAACAGATCTAGGTACAGCAGGATGCATGTGAATATCAAACAAACTTCCACACAATACCTAATCTTTCTTCCTGGTTTTACGCTTGAAAAGGAAAAAGTCACTGATCCTCGTGGCAAGAATCATCTGATTATCTTGCGGAATGACAAAGCTAAAAAAGGAAGTGGTCTGTAACCCTGTTCAATAAGTTGCCGATTGAGACATGTTATCATCAGTACAATAAGCCGGCTGTTTCTGGGTTTTACAAACGTATTATATTGAGATGTGAAACATATGGAGATTTTAAATCTAATTTCAGCCGGCATTCGGCGCGGAGTCACAAAAACTGTCAAGAATTGGCTTTGCGCAAGATGGCAGAAGCATCCCGCCCCCGTTTATGATGCAGGCGCGTCATCAAACAACAGCAACCAATCGAAACGGGCCTTACTATCATATATAACCGACCCGTTCAGATTATCTCCAGATGATCCTATCAACGTTCAATTCAGTAATACTGGAATCGCGCGCAGTATTGTGAATGTTCTTAATGAACTAGGTTACTCGGTAGATGTCATACAATACACAGATACTAAATTTGTACCCCGCAAGGGCTATGACCTCTTCATTGGCAATGGTGGGTATAACTTTGAAGGTATCGCGCGAAACCTGTCCGTGGACACAATTAAAATATATTTTTCGACAGGTATTTACTGGAAGGATTTTAACAGGAAAGAAGCTGAACGTTTTCGCCAGCTTGAAGAACGGCGCGGGGTTCGCCTGCCCCACGATCGCTGGATCAATCACAGTGAAGAACATGCTAATCGCTCCGCAGACGCGATCATTTGCTTAGGCAACAAACATGCCAGAGAATCATACTCACAATTTCCCTCTGTTCTTAATTTAAATAACGCTGCGTATCCAGATGATCATTATGATCAGATTAAAAAGAATTTTTCTGCTGCACGAAGCAATTTCCTGTTCTTCTCGGGCAGCGGGAATATTCATAAAGGCCTGGACATCCTGCTTGAAGCGTTTGTCCAGATGGATACACATCTATATATTTGCCAGGGGATGAGTCCTGGATTTTACAAACTTTACAGGCGCGAACTTAACGATTATCCAAACATTCATCTGGTCGGGCTGGTTCCAGCAAGAAGTTCACAGTTCTACGAATTAGCGGACAAGTGCGCTTTTGTAATTCAGCCATTTTGTGCCGAAGGCCAACCGGGATCTGCGGTGGAGTGTATGCATCAGGGTTTAATCCCTGTGGTAAGCCAGGAAACAAATATAGACACAAATGACTATGGCATTACCCTGAACACCTGTTCTATAGAAGGAATTGTAGAAGCCGTTAAAGACCTGTCACAACGCCCGCCGGAATGGTGCGAAGAAATGGCTCAACGAACACGAAAAGCGGCAATTGCGAAATTTTCTGCTGATGTTTTCTCGCTAAATATGAAGAATGCTATACGCCATGTTATTGATCGCAAAACGGACAAGCGAGAAACCAGAATGGAGTCGTTTTTCGTTGACGAACATCTTAATATCTCTGTTGGTAACGACGCGACAACTAATCTTGCGTCAAGGAACGACAAACGATTTCTTCAAGAGCGACAGGGCATTACCCAGGTAGATATGGGGCGCTGGAAAGAAGCACAGCGTTACGAACAAAGAACATGGATGGAAGCCGGATGTAAAGCCCGAGAAGATCGAAACAGTGAGCATGAGAAACATTTTGACAACTATAAAACTATTCAGGGCATGTATTTTGACAAAGCCATTGAGATAGGCTGCGGCCCATTTACCAACATGGCCCGTATTCTGAAGCATATCAAATGCGGCGAAGTGACACTGCTCGATCCGCTTATCAACAGCTATCTGTCTCATCAGCACTGCGCGTATAAACACAAGCGGCTTGGTGGATGGTTTGGCAGGAAAGTCCATGCGATTGCTAAACCGATTGAGAATTTTACCAGCGATAAGAGATTTGACCTGGTTGTTATGATCAATGTGCTTGAACATTGTTTTCTTGCACCCAAAGTTTTTGAACATATTATTTCACTTACGGCGCCGGGCGGGATTCTGATATTTCATGATAAACTCATTAAAAACGAAGCAATTAACGTTCTTACCGGCAAGATTTACGACGCGGGCCATCCGCTCCGTGTAGCGGAAGATGTAATATTAGAATTTCTGTCCAAAAATTATAACGAGCTGTTCAGAAAACATGTAATTATTCCTACCGATGTTTATATGTTTAACTCTATTTACTTTATCGGGCAAAAAAACGTAAAGTGAACATTAGAAAGGCAAGTGATTTCATGAGACATTTGAAGGAGTATGCGCAAAAGATCGCCGTCAGCATTATCCCCCCAATAATCACTGCCGGCATTCGGGCAGTGTGGAACCGTTTTTTGAAGTGTTGCGCGCAACCTTCCTCTCTGCTGCATCCTTCTGAGTATTCCACCCTTGATAATCCATTGGAGGTTCCGGCCCAGGTCGAAGCTTATCTTCTTTGCCGGGACAAATATCTGAAACCAACAGACACCATACTTGACCTGGGGTTTGGGCTGGGATACGGCTTGCAGATTATGGCTGCCAAGGTGAATAATCTTGTCGGAATCGATGTAGACCCCTTAGCTGTAAAGCGTGGCTGTCGGATATTTGAAGAACATCCGCATATCAGAAAAGTTATGTTATATGATGGCAAACGCCTTCCTTTCGAAGACAAGACTTTTGATGTCGTAACATGCGTGGAAGTCATTGAGCATACAGAGAATTACAAAGGTATGTTGTTAGAAATGGCAAGGGTGGCTCGGCGATCGATTTTTATTACCACTCCGAATCGTCAGCCCCAAAACACGCTTCCAAACGGGCAACCCAGGAATTACTGGCATCTGCGTGAATGGACAATGTCAGAATTGGATGCGATCCTTGTTGGTCTTGGGTTTAAATACGAATGGAATTGCTTAAATGGTCCCTTTGAAGGACCATTTACTGTTACAGATACGCCGACCGAAAATACTTTTTCTCTCGTTCCCGTTATTTCGGCCGAATCGTAACTGCAAATATTACCGGTTCAGAGGTTGAGCAAAACCGAGGAAATACTAATGGCTCAGACTGTTTGCGCATATTGTCCTGAATGGCACGTTAATGTAAGTTCCGCGTTCAGCGATATACTGGTAAATCCACTGCGTGAACATATCGATTTAAAACTTACGGCCTGGGACGGCAAGAAATTTGATCCGTCGGACCATGCACCCGGCGCTAAACCTTTTATTTTCTGCATGTTCCCTCCGCCTCCTGATCTCTCAAGCAAAAAAGACGTCAAGATTGTATGGGTACCCATGTGGGACCAGGCTTACAACTACAATCAATCATGGTGGGATACGCTATCGATAAATGTACGTATAATAGCTTTCTCCGATGCAGTTGCCCAAAAGGCTGAAAGGGCCGGCTTGCACGTTTTTAGAGCTTGTTATTATTGTGATCCTTCACAATATCATGCCGCACAATGGAGCGACAAACGGGTCCTGGCTTATTGGAACCGTCGCGGGATAACGAACCCTCGCTTCCTGGAAAAGTTTTGTTCAGTCCTCAATATAGACAGGTTGATATTCCGCGCGCAGACTGATCCGTCGTTGAACAGCAGCGTTTCTTATCCGTTACCGTCACGATTAGGCAAAACAATTGTAAAAGAACTGCCTGCCAATCTTTCGCGCGATGAATATCTGGCTGGAATGCGGGAGGCTAATATCCTTTTAGCACCTCGACTAAGGGAAGGCGTTGGTTTAACTTTTCTTGAAGCAATGGCAAGGGGCTGCGCGGTTTTTGCTTTTGACAAACCTACAATGAACGAATACATAAAACATTGTGAATCCGGCTATTTGTTTCCGGCCCCACATGAAAAAGACTTGTCATTCAGGATAAAAAGAATCTTTGGTTCTTACGCGTCACATTTGTTCTCCGGTCCGGGGAAGTATCATTATTTTCCTTTATCCATAAAACAGGACTGGGATAAAATAGCTTGTCTTGATTTAAAGGGAATAGGCAATACTGCGCTTAAGGCGCATTACACAGGGTTCAAACAATGGCAAGGAACTATATCGGGTCTGGCCGATTTCATGCTGCGCAGTGAGATAATATGAAAAAAGATAAAATATCAGTCTCTATTGTTCTGGGTACTTATAATAGAAAAAGGTTTCTAAAGAAAACACTTAAGAGCGTCAGCGACAACAACATCAATGTGCCATATGAGATTATCGCGGTTGACGGCGGCTCAACTGATGGAACTCTGAAGTATCTGAAAACAAGAAAAGATATTCATGTAATTAACCAATACGGCAATAAAGAGAGACCAACCGATCCGGATAAACTGCAGTCGTGGGGCTGTTTCATGAACAAGGGATTTCAGGCGGCACGCGGCAAGTATGTTTGTATGATCAGTGACGACTGTCTGGTCGTTCCGGATTCAATTCAAAATGGTTATGAAATGTTTGAGAAACTGTTGAGGGATGGACGTAAAATAGGGGCAGTCGCATTTTACTGGCGTGATTGGCCGGGAAGAAATGAGTATTGGGTTGGTTCAACACTCGGAGGCAAGATGTTTGTTAATCACGGCATGTATTTACGGGAGGCGCTTGAAACGGTCAGCTGGATTGATGAAAAGCGATATCAGTTTTATCATGCCGATGGTGATTTATGCTTGAAGATGTGGGATAAAGGATATGAGGTGGTTGATTGCAAGCAGTCTTTCATTGAACACTATCATCACGCGAACGTTAGGTTGCGGCAGTCCAATTTTTCACGGCAGAAGGCTGACTGGAAAGCGTATCTGAAAAGATGGGAAGGCGTTTTCTACAATCCGGAGAGCGATGAAAGAACGGGTGCAAAACAAAAAATATCATTTAATGATCCGAGTAAGATGTGTCGTCAGTTTATGATTCTGCATTTATTTAATTTCGCGAGACACTTTAAAATTTTGCGTACCTATTTTGATTCATTTATAAGAAGGTTGGATGGCGCGAGAAACCACAGATACACAGATTAAGAGAAGAGAAATTATTTAACCGCAAAAAGCACTAAAAAAGAGTTATATGAATCAAGGAATAAGAAACGGATGAAATATATGACAGATAAAAAGGACAGTTTGGCTAGTAGTGCTCGATCGGTTTCCCGCAGGTGGCATGCCACACTATTCAGGCCTGCAAGCATACTGACTTGGCCGGTACGGATGGCACGGTATTGGTCGGATTGGATTAAGTTCAGCGGTCTTCTCCGAAGAAAACGTGAACGGCTGTCACTTCTGAACAGTTATCCGTGTTTATATGACAAAACCAGCACAACTGACGTTGACCCGCAGTATTTTTATCAAGGGTATTGGGCCATGCGTCGGGTTTTTGAGCGGCGACCGAAAAAACATGTTGATATAGGTTCTGATAACAGCTGGGTCGGATGGCTTACAACTTTCGTTCCAGTTGTTTCTATTGATCTTCGTCCATTGCCTGTTGAGGTTAAAAATCTTGAATGCCGGTCTGGAAGTGTTCTGGATCTGCCGCTTGAGGATAACAGTGTTGAGTCAATTTCCTGTCTGCATGTTGTGGAGCATGTTGGGCTTGGCCGCTATGGCGATCCACTTGATACAGAAGGTACAGTCAAAGCATGCAGGGAATTGGCTCGTGTGACAGCGTCCGGCGGAATGCTATATCTTTCGCTGCCTATAGGGAAGCCGCGGGTATGCTTTAATGCGCATAGGGTTATTGATCCTCCCGAAGTTGTTTCTCTTTGCCAAGGAATGAAACTGGTGGAATTTTCCGTCATAGACGATAAGGGCCGTTTGATAGAGAATTGTGAGATGGATGACTACCGCGATGCAAAATATGCATGCGGACTATTTATATTTACGGCTATATGAGATGATTAAGCAATGATTATTGTTAGACTTATAGGCGGTTTAGGCAACCAGATGTTTCAATATGCTGCGGCCCGACGGTTAGCCTATAAGCTGGGGGTTGATCTAAAACTCGATATTTCCGGGTTCAAAGATTACAAGGACCGCGAGTACTGGCTTGGAAATTTCAATATTCATGAAAAATTTGCCAGCCAAGCGGAGATTAAAGAATTGCTGGATAAAAAACGCGGGCGGGCCGGCCGACTGATCTCCTGTCTTTTGCAAAAGCCTGTCATGTCTTCTGCATGGATCAGCGAAAGACACTTTCATTTCAATCCCTCCATACTCAGTCTGACAGACGGTGTTTATCTGAATGGCCATTGGGTAAGCGAAAAATATTTTGTTGATATTGAGAAAATCATTCGTCAGGAGTTTACAGTAAAAACTCCTCAAACAAGTAAAAACAGAGAGATATCAGAAAAAATTGTATCGACAGACTCAGTAAGTATTCACATCCGTCGCGGCGATTATTTAACCAATCCAAAATTCGCGAAGTTTTTTGTAACGTGCGGTCCTGATTACTATTTGCAGTGTGTGGAACAGACAGCAGAGAGTGTGAAGGATCCGCATTTCTTTGTTTTTGGTGATGATCCTGAATGGGCACGGAATAACCTGAAGTTATCCTATGATACAATAGTTTGTGATCATAATGGTCCTGATAAAGCGCACGAGGACCTGCGACTCATAAGTCAATGTAAACATCACATAATTGCCAACAGCACGTTTTCATGGTGGGGCACATGGCTGAACCCGCGGAAAGACAAGAAGGTGTTTGCTCCCAAGCAGTGGTTCAGCGAAAAAATACAGGCGTCAAGAAACATGGATGATCTTTTGCCGGAAGGATGGCAGAAGAGGTAAAGGCTAAAATATGAAAATTATGAATTTTTTCAAATCTTTCTTACCCAGCGTTGGAGTGAACAATGAAGGTACGCGTGAACGGTGGCTGGAAGAAACAATTCGTTCCATTCCTGAAAACAGCAGAATATTGGATGCGGGAGCAGGAACACAGCGCTATCGCAAATTCTGCAAGCATTTGGATTATGTTTCGCAAGACTTCGGAAGGTATGATGGGCAGGGTGACTCCTCGGCTCTGCAATTAAGTGAGTTTGATTACGGAAAACTGGATATAGTCAGTGATATTATTTCAATTCCTCAACCCAACTCATCTTTTGATGCTGTAATGTGCATAGAAGTTCTGGAGCATTTGCCCAATCCGGTTCCAGCAATAAAAGAGTTTTCACGCTTACTCAAACCTGGAGGGCACTTGATTATTACTGCTCCATTCTGCTCGTTGACACATTTCTCTCCGTATCATTTCTGCACAGGTTTCAATAAGTATTGGTATGAAAAACACCTGACTGAGAATGGTTTAGAAATCACCGAGATAACCCCAAACGGTAATTTTTTTGAATATATCGCGCAGGAGAATTGCAGAATATCCTCTGTTTCAAGTCGTTATTCAAAAAGTAAGCCAAGGTTCTTCGAATTGCTGAGTGTTTTGATTATGCAGCGAATGCTCTTACGCTTCAGCAAAAAAGATAATGGCTCATCAGAACTTTTGTGCTTTGGATATCATGTGCATGCTTATAAGAAGTGACGTATGGGAGTAATGGAGTAATTAAAGAATGTTAGAGCCAAAAGTCAGTGTAGTTATTCCAACGTATAATCGAGCCGGGTTAACAGCTGAATCCATTGATTCTGTTCTGGCGCAGGATTTTGATGGTTTCGAGGTAATTGTAGTGGATGACGGTTCAACCGACGATACGCAGAAGGTTTTGCAACGCTATAAAGGTCGTATCGTTTCAGAATATCAGACGAACGCTGGTTTCAGTGCGGCAAGAACGCGCGGTATGGAGATTGCTCAAAGTGACTTGATTGCCTTTCATGACTCGGACGATATTATGCTTCCAGGCCGTCTTGGGGCTCAAACAGAATTCATGAAAAATCATCCAGAAGTTGCTGCAGTGAGCGGAAACATGTTAATTGAAGGGAGGGAATCTATTGATTATTTTCAGGAGCGCGGTATTCGGTTCGACGAAAAGGATTGGGTGATCTTCGAAAATGCTTTCGAGAAATTGCTAAACAAAAACTTCATGGCTGATCCTGCCTCTATGATTCGGCGAAAATGTTTTGAAGAAGCCGGCGGGTACGATGTGTCTTTACGAAGTTCAGCTGATTGGGATTTGTGGATGAAAGTGTCAAGAAAACGACCGCTTGCCTGCATAAAAAAAACATGCACAAAGTTACGATTACGCGAGGACAGCCTGAGCATTTCGCGTATACAGTCGGCATGCGCCATGATAGTCATTGATCGGGCGCTGGGCTATGACGAAAAAATCAGCCCGGCGATTTTGAAAAATGTACGCAGAAAACTCTATAGCTTTATTGGACATTACATTGTGCTTAATTTCGACGAAGAAATCGAGTCCGGCTGGAGAATCAAGACAAAACACTGCGCAAAGCATTTGCCGTTTGCTAAAAGACTGTTTATTGCATTTGCCGCATCTTTACCGCATGGACTTGGCGCGCTATTGACGCGGCGGATAATTATTCCCCTGCTTGTTGCGATCTATGGTGATCCTCCAGAGCGGTATCGGCCAAAACATTCGTACATTTCTGGTGCAGATCGGCAAGGTCCAGGGACCTGAACGTAATCGCGCCTTCTGCCCGTCCACACACATCACTTGCTATTGAAGGACAACCCTGACTCAGGGCTTCGTCTACGCTTATACCGTAGCCATCGCTTGAAGTTGGCCTTATCATTAAGTCGGCATCCTTGAATAACGGCCAGAGCTCATAGTCTCCCGTCATGAAGTAAAAATTGTTCGAAATCTTGAGTTCATTTATTCGTTTTTTGATTCTTTCAAAATAATCTTCATCCTGAACTTCAACAAGCGCGAAAAGCAGGCCTATCCCCGGAAACTGCGGTTTCAATTTAGCGACCAACTCTACGCACATATCCAGTCCGTACAAGTCCACACCTTTATAGAAGGTCAAACGTGACGCGTTGGCTATTATAAGCGGCTTGTGATTCTTTACAAAATCAACGGTATCATTTGAATGTTTTTGACGTATGCCCGGCTCATCTTCCGACGGTGGCGGCAGAAATGAATTTTTGATCGTTATATTGTCCGGGAGACAGAAACCATGACGTTTGTAATCGTCAACCAGGTGCGAACCGACAAAAATAATTTCATCAGTTTTGCGAATAAACCATTTGAAAACCATTCTCCGTTTAGCGTCAAAATCATCCAAAGTCCTTGTCGAATGATTGTGAAAGATTATTCTTCCGCGCCATGGGCGCAGCAGGAGCGCGGTCATGACGAGGAAATAAAATGCGTTAAGATGGAAGGTATAAGGATACGGTGAGAAAACAATTTTGAACATGAACCCGAGTTTCCGGATACTTGTCATCGCGGTAAAGTTGACTATCTCGACCGGGATATCCTTTACTGCAAGGGCTCTTTGGTATCTTTTAATAAAGACGCTTATACCGCCAAGCGGCGGCGGATATGGACCAATCAGTAAATACATCTTTTTTTCGCTTTCTATTTAAATGGCTGGAATGGTCGAGCCAGTTTTAAATAGTACATAATTAACTTTGCGTATAAAGTCATGTTACAGGGGATTTTCGGGAGCAAAGCCCCAAGAGTTCTTCCGCCCTGCTGAATCCTTCCTATATCAGCCTGGATCCGCAGATTATTTTTCTGTTTGGGATCAAGCTTATCACCGAAATAATCCATCATTGTTTCAGCGGCTTTTTGCCTGTATTTGCCATGTAAAAGCTCGTTGGATGTTTTGTTGTCAGGATGCCAATGAATGTTCGCAATCATGCGGGCGGAACACATTTCCATTTCCTTGAAAATATCAGGGTTCATAACCCAGAACAGCCAATCCTCCAGATACATGAAATTCTCATCGAACATTGTTGTAATTCGGTCCTTTTTAAAAATGAGACTTGAGATTGCGAAAGGGTTCCTGGACGTAAAAACGCGGAGATAGTTCCGCTGTGTAACACGAGTCGGAAGAACCACTGTTCTGTGCCGCGGATCTTTATATAAGTTAACGGAAAACCCAATACAGGAGGAATCGGGATATTGCTCAAGAACAGGAACGGGGTCGGAAAACAGTTCATCGTCGGCATCAAGAAAGAGTATCCATGTTCCCTCGCATTTATTTAAAGCCGCATTTCGCGCGCTCCCGCTCCCTTTATTCTCCTGCGCAAACAGTTTGATATCAAAATCGTCCAGTTCGGATTGTTTTTCATCAACGACCTGCGTGCTATTGTCCGTTGAACCGTCGTCAACAATAATAAGCTCACAACTGTTTTTTGACCTTACAGCCATCCTGTCCAAAGACTGCAAGGTACGCCCGATAGAATTTTCAGCATTGTGGATCGGAATAATTATACTAAGCAATTTCATATGACTAACCTGATCATTGCATGAGTTCACAGTGCGGAATCGCCGCGGCGTCAAGGGTAATGCTGTATAACATACCGCGTTACCCTTGAGAACAAAGGTGATTCTGTGCTGTGGGCTCACCCAACAGGCGAACAAAACAGAATATTCCCTCCAAAAACTAAAGATTACAATTTGTATTTTGTTATTTCTTTAGAGAATTTTTATGCCACCCTGTATTTATTCCATTTTTATTAAACATTCTGTTTTGTTCGTGCAATATTCAGGCTAATCGTAGCAGAAGAAAGCTAATGTAGCAACGGTCGGGTCATAGATATTGATTAATTATTTCAACCCGTTTTGCCCATGTGTTTTCTTTCGCGAATTTGAGGCTTTCTTCTTTCAGGGATGAAGCGTTCCGTAAAGCTTCATCCAGCTTATTCACGAAGCTCTCTTCAGTCTCAGCGAATAATGCCGGCGAGCCAAGTTCTTTGAGGGTTGTATGTATTGTAGAGACGACCGGCAGGCTGCCAGCCATATATTCGTAGAGTTTAATCGGGTTTGCGTAATCGATGCGGGGCAACTTCTTAAAAGGGATTAATCCTACATCTGAATGTTTGAGGTATGCGGGTATTTGCTTATGCTCCCGTTTTCCCAGAAAATAAACGTTTGGGAGACGTTCCAGTTCGGGGAAAGAGTCCTTTTTATGGGGTCCTATTATAACAAACGAGATATTACTTCGGTGCTGAGCGGCGTATGTAAGCAAACTATCATCAAACCACCGCTCAATGGAACCGACATAAACTGCCCTGGGGCGGGGAATTGAGGTTATATCCACAGGTTCCGGATGCGTATCGTTTGCGAAACAACCAAAATCAACACCATTAGGGAGTCTAACAATTTCCCGGGCTCCAGCTTCCGCGACCTGTTTTTCAAGCAATGCCGAAGTCACAGCAACAACATCCACTTGTCCTGCCAGTTTATTTTCGGCTTCAATGACATTGCGGCCCAGTTCCGGAAAGCCGGAAAGGTTATCCGCCACTCGTAGAACGCTTCTTTTATGAGGAATCATATCAAGGAGATATCCGAACAACGGGCTGTCAATCCATATGACATCGGCTCGATCAAAACCTTTTTGTTTAAGTTTTTTCTTTAACGAGGGAACAAGAGCTTTACCCGCGTTTCTGATTGCCCATGACGTGTTAAAAGGGAAACAGTTAGCAACGGGAATAAAACCGAAAGGAACATAAGTCCATGCTTTGCCTGCATATTCCCCACCCTTCCGCCACGAATTACATCTTTGCGGCATATGCATCCCGGTTCGCCTGGAAGAAAATAAATAATACAGAATATGGAAAGGGCTGATCGGCGCAGACAAGTAGGCAACGTCCCATCCTTTATCTGAGAAACACCTGGTATAGTGGTGGCAGCCGACCTTATAGGGTGTGTTCCACACGTGCGGCGCGCAAATGATTATTTTTTTGTTGTCGTCCATGGTTTCTCGGTTCTAAAAAATTCCATTTTAAGTGCTTTTTCTTAATATGCAGTACGCATTTCGTTCGAAAATCGGACCCGCATATCACCTCATGCCCATCGTTCTCGAAGATCTCGCGGATACGTATCCAGCTCAACCTTCGACGCCTTGGTCCTGCGGCAATCTGCTGATCCAATTTTCGAATCCTTCTCGACCTGCGGCGGATCAGAAAACGAAATGCGTCCTGCGGTTTACATCCGCCGCCCGGCGGAAGCCAGCCCAACCATACAAAGGCTAATTTAAATAACTACCTACCCCTATCACATAGCCCTCTGGCTCTTTGCCAAATTTCCAATTTCAAATTTCCTCTTATTCCCGCTTCGCTGTTTTGCCTGTAATGATTTCATAGACCGATAGCCTGTATTTCAGCAACAGCCTGATCATCTCTCCTGTGCTGATGCGTTTGGGGCAATCAGAAAAAAGCCCGGCCATTATCATGGATGGGGCACCTGAAAGCGCGACCAGATTTGCTCCAACAACAGACAGACCAACCTTACAGAATCCTCCCGTTTTGACGAAAGCCGTCAATGCCCTTTCCCCGGCTATCAACACATATAACTGGATAACCAAACGCCATAAAGTGACTAAAGGTATAAGGAAAACCAAAAAGAAAGGAAAATTCTTAAGCGCTACCCAATAGTGATTTCTTTCTACCCAGAATACCTTTTTAACAGAAAATCTGCCGACAGTATGAGAATGGTAATGGGCAACCCTTGCACGCGGTTCCGCGATAATCTTCCAGCCTGCCCAACACAGGCGCAGTGACAAATCAGTGTCTTCGCAGTAGGCAAAAAAACGTTCATCAAACAGTCCTGTCTCTTTCAAGGTTTTTGAGCGAAGCAGGCACGCACATCCGCTTACTGCGAGAACCCGTTCGGGGGCAGAGAGATCGGAAACCGGTGATCCGTGCCGTGCCTGGCGCGACATGCCGTCAATCGCAATACCCATACCAAACGAATCAAGCAGTGAAGGATTTTTCCCATCAACAACGGCCGAGGCTATCGCACCAATCATGCTGTCTGTCTCTGCGGTTTTAACCATTGCCATAATCCAGTTGGCATCAGCAACGGCATCGTTATTGATCAGAGCAATATATTCTCCTTTTGCAACTTTGACGCCCTTATTGTTTCCTCCAGCAAATCCGATATTTTTTTCAATACGAACGCAATGCACTGCGGGGAATTCTTTTTCTAAAAATCCGGCAATATCTTCGGTTGAGCCGTTATCTACCACAATAATCTCAATATTTGAATACGTCTGTTCGCTCAGACTGTGAAGACACTTTTCCAGATAACCGGTTGCGTTAACAGTAAGGACTATTATGGAAACCAGAGGGCCATTTTCCGGCTCTTTCGTTTGACCAGTGTTTTTCATGAATAGTTAGTTGGCCTGCTTATTAGGACTGGATTTCTCTGTCTCAGCACGAAGCATCGCCAATTGCTGAGACAACTGCTTGATCTGCCGGCGGTGAAGCGATATTACGATAGAAAACTGTAAACACATAAGAAGGAGAATAAAATATCCCAGCAGGAAAAGAGTAGTTGTGTTTTCAACTGCACCTATAAGCCGCGAGAGGCGCACAAGCCACTCGTAACGCAAAACTATTAATTGTATCCCTACCCCAATACCTAACCACAACCAGCAGTATGCTATATCCAGTCTTCCTTTCTGAACAAGTCTGATTATCACCACCAAGAGAATAATGCTCAATGTAATTGATGCGACAAACTGTCGGGGATATAGTGCTGTAGCCATAACTTCAATTCCTTTCTGCCGGGTTTAATTTTTCCAAAGCATGTTCTCTACGCCATCTTTTCCAAAGATTCAAATTGAGCAGAACCATCAGCATTGCCAGCATCATCTTCATTCCGTAATAAATCGGCCTAATAACTCCGGAATGTTGAGACGCACCTTTTGAACGCGGATACATTATCACGGAGACCTCACGTATACGAAGACCCGAGAAATACGCCATAAGAATAACATCGGAGTCCGGGTAGTCACACGGAAAAACACCGCCAGCAAAAAAAGTTAGAGCCCGCTTACTGAGACCGCGAAATCCGGAGGTTGGATCGGTGAATTTCAGACCTGTTACAAGAAAAATTAGGCCTGAAAATAATTTATGCCCGACTTTCCTTATTATTGCGGTCTCGGAACGATCTGCCTTGTCCAGATATCTCGATCCGATCACAATGTCCGCGGAATCATTCAGGAGATGCTCAAGCAAATCGGGAAGTTTGTCAGCCGGGTGCTGACCGTCACCATCCAACTGCAGAACAACGTCATAATTGTTTCTGAGAGCATAAAGGTATCCTGTCTCAAGTGCAGCCCCTACCCCATGCGCACTGACATGACGCAATATTTTCGCGCCAGCAGATTGTGCCACAGAGCCAGTCGCATCTGATGAACCATCATCCACAACTATGATGTCAGCGGAGGGAAGATGCTTTTTTACTGATTGAATGACATTCTTTACGCTTTCTGCCTCATTCAAACAAGGCATCAGCACAAGAATTCTTTTTTGGGGTGATTCATTCATAACACGAAGTATATACTAGTAGAACTGTTTTTGCATTATATTCGGACAATTATAGAGCTATTTGTCTTATTGAATTAACTAATGACAGCAATGTAAATCAAACGCCTAGAAATCTGTTAACCCCATGAAGTAATGGAGTACTGGAGTATTGGAGTATTGGAAAAAAAGCTTTTGTTAATTTAATCATTACTCCAGCACTCCAGTACTCCAAGAAATACAACAAATTGCATCTTTTTAGTTTTTAACATCCCCCCCAAAAAAGGGCTTACATCATAAAAAGCTCTCGATAACAAATCTGTTTCCAAGTAGTATGATAAATATGTTATGGAAGCATGTAAACATGAAAAGGCTTGAAAAATATCTGCCATTTGTCATTGCTGTCGTCGGAATTCTGGCATATGCCAACAGTTTCGATAAATCCTTTGTTTTTGATGACAGTGTAATCATAACCGAGAATAGATACATTGATCGTTTAATGCCATTAACCTGGCATCCAAGGTTTCTTGCTGAATTAAGTTTTAAACTGAATTTTGCGCTTAGTGGATTTAATATACTTGGGTACCGCTTAGTTAATATTATCATTCATTTGATTGCAGGATTACTGCTTTATGGCACGGTACGGCGTACATTGTGCCTGTCGTATTTTCAATCTAAATACCGTGCTTCTGCCTCCTGGTTGGCTTTCATGTCAGCAGTGATCTGGGTTATACATCCTCTGCAGACAGAAAGCGTAACATATATATGCCAACGCAGTGAATCAATGATGGGGATGTTTTATCTCTTTGTGCTTTATTCGATAATCAGAGCCCATGAATCTTCTCGTAAAACATTGTGGTATTCCACTGCCTTCCTGGCCTTTATTGCCGGTATAAGCACAAAAGAAGTTATGATGACAGCCCCGGTTATTATTTTTCTATATGATCACATTTTCCTGGCAGGTTCGCTTCGCAAACAATTATACAGAAAATGGTGGCTGTTGACAGGTATAGCAATCGTGGCTGCTGCATCTGTTTGGCTGTTCATAGGTCATGCCGGGGTTGCTTTAAGAACGCAAACTGCTTCACATGCATTGAGCATGAATTATTTCTTCACACAGTTTGAAGTGATAGCTCATTATTTAAAGTTATCGGTATCCCCAAACCCTCTTTGCATTGATTACGGATGGGAGATTGCAGAAGGTATAAGCGATGTTCTGCCCGCCGTCGTATTTATAAGCATACTGTTTATTACTGCTGTTATAGCGGCAATAAAACGTCTGCCTTCAGGTTTTCCCGGCATGTGGTTTTTTATAATTCTGGCCCCGACTTCAAGTTTTGTCCCGATCAGAGATGCGGCGTTTGAGCACAGAATGTATCTTCCACTGGCGGCAATAATAGTTTTGATAACCATAACAACGCATCATATTCAAGAAAAACTGTTTGGCGGTTTAGTAGCGAAAGACACAAGTAAACGTATTGTATTCAGGAGCGTTTTACCTCTGGCAGTTTGTTTCGTCATGATAACCCTGACAGTAAAGAGAAACATGGATTACCAAACACCCGAAACGTTGTGGCGGCAGACAATAAGAGTACGACCACAAAACCCCAGGCCGTATTTTGCCCTGGGATTGGAATTGGCTAAGAAAGGTTCTGTCCAGGAAGCTGAAGATCTGTTCAACAGGCTTCTTGTGCTTTTGCCTGACAACATTGATCAAGAAAGCCGGGGAGTACATCACACTTTATACGCAAAGACCAGAAATGCCATTGGCATAATAAGGGTGACGGAAAATGCATATACCGATGCAGAGAAAGAGTTCCGTGAAGCAGTAAGAATTGCGCCAAACTATGTTGAGGCCAAAAACAATCTTGGAATAGTTTTACGAGACACGGGTAGGCCGGACGAAGCTTTAATAGAATGGTCGGAAGCTCTTAAAGAGCACCAGGGCGACGGCACAACTCGTCATGGTACAACTCATTACTGTATAGCGGCTTTAAATGCGTCTAAAGGGAATTATTCCAGGGCAATCGGGCATTACGAGAAAGCATTAATGTTTCGGCCCGTTTCGATAGACGCAAAAATACAGCTTGCCTGGTTATTGGCAACATGCCCAATGGATGAGCACAGAAACGGCAGACGTGCAGTTGAATTGATTGGCAAGATTGAAAATGTAATCCCTGTAGAAGAGAATGCGAGAATACTGGATGTTAAGGCAGCAGTACTGGCGGAGGTTGGCGAATATGAGCGAGCCATTATAATAGGGGAAAAGGCTTTACGCCTTGCAACGGAACAGGATATTGAATTGAGGATAGAGATTGAGAAGAGGCTTAATCTTTATCGCACCGGTAAGGCATTTCGATTATCTGCATCGATTAGATAGTCGACACTGAAATAGAAATATATGTAATAAAAAAACAACCCCGCTTGCGGCGGGGTTGTTTTTTTTGTTCAATGTTGACTATTATTGAAGCACGTGCGATGTAGACGTTCCGCTGAACGAACATACAGGGTTGACGCCTATGTTGCCATAGGTGTATGTGCTATTATCACCAGGGCAATTATGCTCACCACCCTTAATGTAACTGTTCACATTGGATCTGTACGTACCAGCGTCGGTCGACTGATCATCAGGCCATCTATATGTCATAGCTGCCTGTTCTTTTCCTGAATCAACCTGACGAAGGTTGTTTATACAAGCATTCTGGACAGACGTATTACGTGCCTTCACAAATGAAGGAATAGCAATAGCAGCCAAAAGGCCGATAATCGCTACAACGATCATGATTTCAACAAGAGTGAAACCTAATTTCTTCTTTTTCATCGCATTCCTCCTTAGTTAGTTCAGGGCTGCGACCTTGCCCCCTCTGCTGTGTACCTATTACACAACAATTGTTGTATCAATATATAGCAGTACCCGTGCCATATTCTCAATAATTCTCAATATTTCAAAATTGTTATAGTTATATTAACGAATTTCTAGGATACTTTATAATAATTTCTTATCTTTATGAGGCAAATATATAGGAAACACCCTCAATCTCCTCTCAAATATGCAAAGATGATAACATTAGATTCAATTATGACAAGGATGTCATGGGTCAGAATTAGAGCACAAATCTCTTTAGGGATACGATTATTCCTGTGATTCGGGCAGTTTACGGTAAAGAGTGGATAAGCTTATTTTAAGTTTTTCGGCGGCTTTTTCCTTATCACCGGAAGTATGAGAAAGAACCTGCTCCAGATATTCTCTTTCCCTGGAACGAAGGAAAGCTCTCAGAGATTTGCACCGTCCGCTTTGCACATCGGTTTGCGATGGAGAGGATGTCGCAGCGACAGGTGTAGCAGCTATCTTGGGCGGCAGAACTTCTTTTGTGATTTTGTTGTCCTCAACAAAAGTCATGGCGTGTTTTACTGCATTTTCCAGTTCACGAACATTGCCGGGCCAGGAATATGACTCGAGGATTGAACACACTTCAGGATCCAGCGTAAGAGGCTGTTGTCCTTCCGGCGTTTCCGCATGGAGGACATGATAAACAAGGGGCAGAATATCTTCCTTTCTTTCTCTGAGAGGTTTAACCTCAATAGGAATAACACTGAGTCGGTAAAACAGGTCTTCTCTGAATTTTTTCTCTTTCATGAGTGTTTCCAGATTGAAATTAGTTGCCGCCAGTACGCGGGCGTCTATAGAAATATGTTCATTGCCTCCAACACGCCGTATTTCCTTTTCCTGCAGGACTCGCAGGAGTTTACCCTGTATACTCATGGGCATGGATCCTATTTCGTCGAGAAGAATAGTGCCGCCTTTTACTGCCTCAAACAATCCTTCTTTGTTTGATGCTGCACCCGTAAAAGCGCCTTTAACATGGCCAAACATCTCAGATTCCAGCAATGCCTCCGGAAGTGCCGCGCAGTTAACTGCCAGGAAATTCTTTTCAGCCCTGCGGCTGTTGGAATGAATAGCTTGGGCAATAAGTTCTTTGCCTGTACCGCTTTCACCGTAAATCAGCACCGTTGTGTCAGTAGGTGCCACACGCTTAATCATTTCGCAGACATTCTGCATTGCCGGACTTTCGGCGACAATCTTCTCAAGCTCATAACGCGCCCCAAGCTGACTCTTGAGGCTAACATTTTCGGTGAGAGCAGTCTTATATTCCAATGCTCTCTGCACAGTGATAAGAAGTTCATCCACCTTAAAAGGCTTGGTGATGTAATCAAACGCACCGAGTTTCAAAGCTTCAATTGCTGTTTCGACCGATCCGAAGGCCGTCAGCATGATCACGGCCATGTCAGGATGTTCGGCATGAACAAACTTGAGCAGCTGAATACCATCCACAGGAGCCATACGTATATCGGAAAGCATCAGATCAAACTCTTGTTTCTCAAGAACTTCCTTGGCCTTATCCCCTCCTTGCGCAGTAACAACTTCATAGCCTTCTGCTTTCAGCAAGGTGTTTAGCACACTCAAAATGCTTAATTCATCATCTACAAGTAATATGCTCGACATAAATCAATTCCCTGATTTAGCCCTAATATCGCAGGAACAATCCTCAGTTGCTATATACTATATAGGGAGTTAGAAAAGGAGATTACAACGGCTTCAGAGTAGTGTAAAGATGAATTTTCTCATTTTTTAGGATTGGCAAATCTGTTAATAATAAGGAGTCAGAATTCAAGAATCGGATGACAGGGTGAATTTACGCAACGATTTCACCCATTTTGAAGATTGGCAGGAACATGCATATTACAATTCCGCCGATAATGACGCCGAGAAAGATCATCAAGAGGGGCTCCAGCAGGGAAGTTAGACCTGCAAGCATGGTATTTACTTCGTCATCATAAAAATCCGCTATACTATCCATCATTTCGTCGATTTTCCCGGTCTTTTCGCCCGCCTGCAGCATTCTAACCAGCATTGTAGGAAAGACTGTCTGCTCAAGCATGGACGAGGAAAGCGGCTCCCCTTTTTCGACTCCACCACGGGCATCCATGATGACTTTACAGGCAACTTTGTTGCCTGTGGATCCTGATGCAATCTCAAGAGCGCTGAGAATTGGCACACCGCTCCGGATAAGCTGTCCAAACGTTCTCGCAAAACGTGCTGAAGCAAGTTTTTTGCCCAATTCTCCAAATACCGGTGTTTTAAGAACAAATTTATCGAACTTGTACGCACCTGATTCTGTCTTTTTCCATTTTTTAAAGACAATAACAAGACCAACCAGCCCTGCGAGAACAAGCAGACCATACTTCTTTAAATAACCACTCAAATCGAGCAGAAACTGGGTAGGGGCCGGAAGATTCGCGCCAAAATCTTTAAACATATCCCCGAACACCGGAACAATAAATATTATCATTCCTGTGGCAATTGCAAGAGCCAGGCATAGAACAATAACGGGATACATCATAGACGACTTGACTTTACGTCGGAGCTTAGAGCTTGACTCAAGGAAACTGGCCAATCGCGCTATAGTTTCCGGTAACTGCCCTCCTGTCTCGCCTCCTTTAATCATGTTGGCATACAGATCGTCGAATACGGAAGGAAATTGGCGCAGAGACTCGGAGAAAGCTGATCCATTTTCTATGTTCATTTTGATCTGGGCAATAATCCGTTTGAACGCGGGATTATCGCTCTGCTCCTGAAGCGCTTCAAGCGACGCCACAATAGGCATACCTGCCGAAAGCATTGCGGCAAGCTGACGGGAAAAACCAGGAAGCAGGTCGTTAACTATTTTTCTTGAACCCGCAACGTTGCTGCGGCCTTTAGCTGCACGTGCCTTGGAAGTACTCTTAGCGGAAGCGCGGCGGCGCGGCGCTTGTGAACGCGTACCAGCCGTTGTAGTGCTCGTTGAACGTAAAACAGGGCTCATAAACCTTTACCTTATTCCTTATTTATCTGCTTACCGTAATTTTAAGCGCTTCTTCAATACTTGTCGATCCTTCTTTTACCTTTTCAAGGGCCGCCTGGCGAAGAGTCACCATTCCTTTCCCGGTTGCAATATCCTCTATTTCATCAGCCATGGCTTTACGCATAATACCAAGCCGAACATCTTCATCAATTGTTAGAACTTCCATAATCGCATTTCGGCCACGATAGCCCATGTTGTGACACTGGTGACAGCCTTTTGCCTCGTAGATTTTTGTTCCATTGAAAAAATCCAGGGGCACATGATGCTCTTTTAGAAGTTTTTGGGACGGCTTTGCTTCTTTTCTGCAGTTTGGGCAGAGCTTACGAAACAGACGCTGGGCTTGTGCAAGAATCAGGGATGAAGCCAACAGGAACGGCTCCATTCCCATATCCAGCAAGCGCGTTATAGTACCTGAAGCATCATTTGCGTGAAGCGTGCTCAAAACCAAATGTCCGGTAAGCGCAGCTTTTATGGCGATTTCACATGTTTCCGAATCACGAATCTCTCCGATCAGAACAATGTCGGGGTCCTGTCTCAATATTGCCCTGAGTGCGGCACCGAAAGTACATCCGACATCAGTATTTATTTTCACCTGAATTATTCCCGGGACCTGATATTCAACAGGATCCTCGCATGTAGTCAGATTTATATCGGGTTTGTTGAGTTCCTGCAGACAGGAATACAGTGTGGTGGTCTTACCGCTTCCCGTAGGACCGGTTACAAGGATTATGCCGTGGGGCTGCGCGATAGCATAACTCAATGAATCATAAGCGCGCTTGTCAAGATCCAAGGCCGCAAGGTTGGGAAACAAAGCACTTTTGTCCAGGGTTCTCAATACTACTCTACCGCCAAAGATGGAGGGAAGAATGCTGACACGAACATCTATAGCCTTGCCGAGAGCTGTTATCCTGAATCGTCCATCCTGCGGAAGCCGCTGTTCGCCGATATCCATATCCGCCATAATCTTAACTCTTGAAATAATTGCGGACTGAAGACTTTTGGGGATACTGGGATGTTCTATCAGCACTCCATCAACCCTGTATCGAAGCCTTACTTTGTCCTCCTGCGGTTCGATATGGATATCACTTGCTCCCAGTTTTATTGCTTCAATCAATATCATATTAACCATGCGAATAACCGGTCGGTCCTCGGCGCTTTCCATCATTTCTTCAAGGCTTTGCTGTTCGAGTTCTTCCTGTGATCCAACAGACATCCCCCCGTCTTCCTCCTCATTCATGATGTCCTCCATATCCAGCGCGCCTGCTTCCTGTACTTTGGTCTGCTCCAGCACTTTGCTAACTTCCTGTTCCGAAGCCACCAAAGAAGTTATGTCCAGCCCCGTCTGAATATGAAGTTCGTCAATAGCCATAATATTGAATGGGTCACCAAGTGCGACAGTCAGATTTTTACCGGTCTGAGTGATGGGGATGATCTGGTGTTTACTTAAAGTCTGACGCGGCAATGTTTCAATGAGCTGAAGGTCGGGAATGAAATGGGCAAGTGAAATCGGCTGCATTCCGAGATACTCCGATATTGCTAAAGTCATTTGATCACCGCGAACGAGATCGTTTTCCACCAGATACCTCTCCAGTGTCAACCCGGAAGATTTTGCTTCTTCCCGGGCGGTCTCAAGGACATCATCGGGAACCACGTTACGCCTGATAAGAATATTCGCAAGACTATCGCTTGATTTCTTTTCGCTCATAATTACCTCATTCACCACCGGTAACACGTAAAGCCGCCTCAATACTGGTCTGGCCCTTTTTCACCTGTTGCATGCCTATATCTTTTAGAGATATCATACCCTTTTCCTGAGCCTTAATAAGAAGTTCTTTAGCACTCAAGCCTTGAAGTATATCCTTCCTGAGCTCTTTATCAACGGGCAACACTTCCATAACAGCCATTCGTCCTTTGTATCCTGTATTACGGCACTTTATGCAGCCTTTTGCCTCATAGATTTTCTCCCCTTCAAAAAAGGAAGGGGCTATATCATACGATTTCAGTAAATCGAGAGGTAGTTTCCCGGATTTCTTCTTGCATGCCGGACAAAGTTTACGAATCAAACGTTGAGCCTGCGCCAGAATCAGAGAAGAAGCGAGAAGTGATGGTTCAACACCCATATCAGTTAATCGTGTAATTGCACCTGCCGAGTCATTGGTGTGAAGCGTGCTCAATACAAGGTGACCGGTAAGCGCAGCTTTGATAGCTATTTCCGCTGTTTCCGAATCACGAATTTCTCCGACAAGAATGATGTCAGGGCTTTGCCTGAGTACTGAACGGAGAGCTGAGGAGAATGTAAACCCAATAAAAGCATTAATCTGTACTTGGTTAATTCCCGGAAGCTGATACTCAACAGGATCTTCGCAAGTAATGATGTTAACCTCAGGCTGATTTAATTCCATAAGACAGGAATAAAGAGTGGTGGTTTTACCGCTGCCCGTGGGACCGGTTACAAGGATAACCCCATTTGGCTGAGCAATAGCATGTCTCATGGCTCGAAAGGCTTCTTCGTCCAATCCCAACGCCGCAAGATTAGGAAACAGCGCGCTTTTATCCAGCAAGCGCATGACAATCTTTTCGCCGAAAATGGTCGGTAAAGTATTTACGCGAAGGTCCACTTCCTTTCCTAAAGCATGAATCTTTATACGTCCATCCTGCGGTATACGATTCTCTGCGATATCCATACCGGACATTATTTTCATTCTTGAGATAACCGCGCCTTGCAGATGTTTAGGAGGGCTCGGATTGTTTATCAGTGTTCCGTCTATTCTATATCGAAGACGGAGGGTCTTCTCTTGGGGTTCCAGATGGATATCACTGGCACCTTGTCTAAGCGCTTCGAGCAATATCATGCTGACCATACGAACTACCGGAGCACCTTCAGCCCTTTCGAGTATAGAATCAATACTTTCACCCTGATCTTCATCCACTTTTTCATGGGTGACTTCAAGGTCGGCATCGGCCTCTTTCAGAACATCTTCAATATCTATATTTCCGGACTCATTAGGGAAAATTCGTTCCATGGTTTCCACTATTTCCCTGCGCGATGCAACAAGCGGGGTTATTTCCAGACCCGTCAGGGTCTGGAGTTCATCTAGCGCGATAATATCAAAAGGGTCTGCAACAGCTACCGTAAGGCTTCGTCCCAGCTTGGAAACAGGAATAGCCTTGTGCCTTACCAGCACCTCGCGAGGAATGAGAGCTGAAAGTTGAGGATCAGGAGTAAAGTGAGACAACGCAATTGGCGGCATACCGAGATATTCCGATATTGCCAGAGCCATATCTGCATGTGAGACGAGTTGTTTATCAACGAGATACTTCTCAAGCCGTTCACCTGATGAATGAGCTTCCTGTTCCGCATCCTGGAGTGCTGGCAATTCTATTGCCTTGCGTTTGATCAGAATACCGGAAATCTTCTCAGAGTAAGGTTTTTTCGTCATTATTAATGCTCTCTAAAAAAACACCGCTCAGCTTACCATTAAAAAAAAAGCAGATTATGTGCCAAACGGCGTTACAAAACAAATATCTTCAGACATACACTATGATTTTCAATGAATTATTATTGCATACTTTGTTGTATTATGCCAATTCGAAATGCAGAATTCGCGTTAACGCGAATTCCTGACAATTATCTTGCAATCCATTTATACTGCAGGTAGCATTATAAATGTGAAAATAAAAAACAAACTTCTACTTTTGTCAGCGTCAATATTCTTGTTTTCAAACATCGCTCCTGCAAAGGCGGGCACACATACGCTCGCTATAGGCGGCAGAACTCATGCCGAACATTCTGAGTTTGTAACTCTGCCGTTCGACAAAGGAGATATTTCATACGGACTCGCCTATGAGTACCATAACGAGTCCGCCTACTGGCAGTTCGGCGCAAACTACGCTAACGATGTCACAGGAACAAACACAGTAGATTCGGTTATAACTCCTCATGCAGATCTGATCTTCAAGGACAGGATGTGGCAAGGCGGCATTGGTGTTCTTCAAAGTTATATTGATGACGAGAATGAAGGCAGCGACTGGACGGATTTATACTGGCAATTAATTACCGGACTTCAGATGCCCCTTTTCGGACTCCAGATGGATTTTCAGGTCTATTACGTATTTGAAGACTGGGGTGATATAGACAAATTTGACTTAGATGATCTGGAATATGGAATCTGGGTAAAACGCTCGTTTTAATAGCGTTCGTTACTTCCCTCTACTGAAGCCCGAAAGCAACCATCGTTTAATTCTCCACAGAAGAAAAAGAAACCGGTTTTTTAAAGATACAGAGTCTTTTTTACAAGAACGCGGACGATACTCTGGCTTCATATAATCTCTATCCTGAATACTCATAATAAGTGCGTATTTCGTTAAGCGTATTTCGTATTTCGTTCGATATTCAAATATCCTGCACTGTTCGTCTAACGGTTGTGCGGCATCATCAGGTTGTTTAGGCTGAAGGCTGTTGATTCCTGAATCCTGGCTCCTGATTTTTATCGTGCTTTTTCACACAATTAAAAGTAGTATGCCCAGCTAAGCATGAACAAATCAACTGCAAAATGGCTGATATCTCTCTTGCTGTTATCGGTTTTAGCCGAATTCACCGGAAACGCTTATGCCGCATTCGGACGAAAATCACTGCGTAATTCTGTTGTTAAAATATACGCCACGATCCAGCGGGCGGATTATTCCATGCCATGGCAAAGCGGCTTTCAGATAAAAGGAAACGGCACGGGTTTCATCATTGATAAACGCCGCATTTTAACCAATGCACATATTGTGTCCGACGTAAAATTTCTACAGGTCCAGAAAAACGGTGACGCAAAAAAATACAGAGCACGAGTCAGTTTCAGCGGGCATGATTGTGATCTGGCGATACTTTCGGTTGACGACCCATCGTTCTTCAAAGGAACCAGTCCTGTTACTTTCGCGAAGCAACTCCCGCGCTTGAATGATGAAGTCACGGTCTTAGGCTACCCCAGAGGAGGTATCCGTCTTTCAATAACGAGGGGTATCGTGTCACGCATAGATTACAGCACTTACTCACACAGCGGGATTGACCAGCACCTGGTTCTACAGGTTGACGCAGCCATCAATCCAGGTAACAGCGGAGGTCCGATTATTTTCAAAGACAAAGTGGTCGGCCTGGCCTTCCAGGGTTTAGCTGAATCAGATAATATTGGATACGCCATACCAATCCCTGTAATCAATCATTTCCTGGAGGATATTAAAGATGGTGATTACAACGGCTACCCGGAGCTTGGTGCTTCATGGATTGAATTACACAACATTGCTCTCCACAAAAGCCTTGGATTGCCGGCATCAAAGACCGGTGTTGCCGTATATTATCTTGATCCTTTCGGAAGCGCGGTTAACCTTCTGGAAGTAAAAGACGTTTTACTCTCCGTTGACCAGCACATAATAGAAAACGACGGCACAGTTGATTTCAATGGAAATAATGTCCGCTTCGAGGAGCTTCTTGAACAAAAACAATGGGGCGAATCAGTGATTTTCAAGGTATGGCGCAACAAAAAGGAGATTGAAGTCACCGTCCCGCTGACCAATCCCAAAGACCCATATGCTTTCAGGCGTGTATACGACGAACTTCCAGAATATTTCATGGTTGGCGGACTTATATTCTCGCCTTTCAACAGGGCATATCTAAACACTTTGAGAGGAAATCCCGGCAACAACAGCCAACAGCTGCTCTACTATTCACAGTATGCCAAAACGCATAAGCTTTACGAAGATCGAGACGAATTCGTAGTGCTGATCCGACGTCTTCCTCACAAAGTAAACACATATGCCAATTATTTCTTTAATGGCATTGTAACAGAGATTAACGGCATTCATATCTGTAACATTGCGGACATAAAAAAAGCAATCAACAGTCCGCAAAACGGATTTCATGTGATGCGTTTCGCTGGAATGGATGATGTTCTTGTTCTCGACGCAACGGCATCAAAAAAAGTTGAAAGTGAAATAATGTCCAGTTACGGATTGTCGGCTCCTGAATATTTTAACGACATGTTTCCTAAGCATCCCGTAAAGGACAAACAATGAAGCTTTCATCCTCAAAAATCCTGATATTGTTAATTTTTATTTCAGCGCAGTTCGCATACACAGATGATTTTGAAAAGAGTGTTGTACAGGTAGTTGCCACATATCAGGAATTTAATCCTTTTAAACCATGGCAAAAATGGAAGCCGTGTGTTAGATACGGCTATGGTGTAGCGATCAGCAAATCACAGGTTATTACGACAGAGAGTATAATTCGCAACCACACCCTTGTGGAACTTCGAAGGTCCGGCTCGGGAAAAAAGATCAACGCGAAGGTGGAATTATGCGACTACCAGTCTAATTTAGCTTTGCTTACTATCACCGACACAAACGAAGCCCCATGGATTACTCCGCTGAGTCTGGCGCAAGACGTACCAGCTGAGAGTGAAGTTGAAATAATACAATTTGGTGAGACTTTCAAAATTCAGCAGGGAAAAGCAAAGATGTTCCAGATTGCAATGAAATATCTGCCTAAAGCACCACACGTTTCTCTTACATTCAGCGTGCTTACCGACCTGAACGTCAACGGCATGGGAGCGGCAGTGATATATGACAGTAAGCTTGCAGGCCTTGTAATCAGATATAACCGAAGCACACGCACGGGAGATGTACTGCCCTACTGTGTTCTAAATCGTTTTATAAAAGACGCTGAAAAAAAACCATATGAAGGAATTGCGTCCGCAGGCTTCACATGGTCCACTCTTATTGATCCCGTTAAGCGGTCGTATTTTGGAGTCGGAAAGGACGAAGTCGGCATACTCGTTCTGTCATGTCTGCCCGAAACCGGGGCACGCGAGTCGCTGAAACCTCTTGACGTAATACTCAGCCTGGATGGCCATGCAATTGACAATCTTGGCTATTACAAAGACGAAAAGTTCGGCAGGCTGATGTTTACATATCTTATTAACGGCAGACATAAACCCGGCGACACGGTATCCGTTCAACTTATGCGCAATAAAAAGATTCAGAACATCAAAATACAATTGGACCATTTGCTAGATTCCGACTCTTTTATCCCTGACAACACCGAGGGTAAACAGCCGGAATATCTTGTGGAAGGCGGACTCGTAATAAGAGAGCTGACAGGAAAATACCTCAAGTCTTTTGGAGAGAACTGGCGCAGCAAAGCTGATTCTGAACTTGTGCATTTATATTTAACGCGGAAAAAATCCCTTAATGCTGCAGGAGATCGCATTGTAATACTTTCGTCTGTTCTCTCTGACCCGATAAATATTGGTTATCAGTATTTTTACAGCTCAATAATCACACATATCAACGGCAAAAAGATACAAAACATGTCGGACGTTTTCGGAATTGTTGACCGTGATGGAAGCATTGAGCGGCTTACACTCAAGTCGATCGGCGTAGATCTGGTTCTAGACACAGAAACACTTGCTGAGGCCAACGCAAGATTATCAGAACGCTACCGAGTACCCAAACTTCGTTATCAGAACGTTAGCCAAAAATAACGGGATCGGGCTTCCCTACTACTACCCCTTTTGAATTTGCGCATGCGCAAATTCCTTAATATTCTTGCAATTAACCGCTAATTCATAATAAACTGATTTTGTAATCCATCCCATAAAAAGGAAACTGTGTGACCAAAGATTTTTTCAAGATTCTTCTCCAAGCCAATCTAACACTGCCAGCACTGGAAATTTCTATTCTTCTTATGATTCTCGCGTTATGTCTGGTCTGCAGGTATAATCGTGTTGGTCTTATTGCCGCTTATCTGTTTGCATACAAATGGGGATGGACACTTTTTATCGGACAGAATCAGAGTTTCCTTCTCGCTTATTTGTTATTCGGCTGTATAGTTGGAATTCTTACGGCAATAGGGCTCTTGCGATCATCGTCAGCCGAAAATTAATTTTTACATACAACTGACAACATATGACAAATGCATGGAAAAAATTTATTATTCAATACCTGATCGTCGCCGTTGCTGGCACTACAGCCATTTACTTTAGCGTTGGATGTTTGCGTAACCAGGAACGCGTATATCAAACGCGTTCCACTCAACCCCGGCCCCGACAAACAACCAAAACAATTGCAAAAATCGAGGAAGACCTTGAACAGATCCTCTGGGAGAAGCCAGACCTGGAGAAAATTGACATTCCCTCCGAAACCTCAGGAAAAAAACCAGCCGTTAATACTCACTTGAAATGGGGTGTGGTAAAAAGCTCCGGCGCTAATGCATACAATGAATCCTACAAGTTCTTACGGAAAATCGCCCCCGGAACACTTGTCGAAGTGTCCGAAACAAAAACAGTAAGCAAAGAAAATCTGGCACTGTGTAGCGTCCATCATAACAACCGACTTGTGCCAAACATATATATTCGAGCGGAAAATCTTGATCTACGTTCGGGCTCACTGGATACAGCAAATCCCGAGGAGAAAAAGCTGAGATCAGACCAATCCAAAGTCGCGGCGCAATTAAGAACACTGCTGAAAGAGCAACAGGCTTTTATAAAATCCAACAATCCATACGCCGAAGAGTATGAAACTTCAAAAAAAACTTATAATGAATTCTGGAAGAAAACAGAAATCCTCCAAAAGAAAAGAGACTCGTCAACAGGTGCCGAACGCATTGAGATAGCAGACGAACTGCGTCGCATGAAAGGAAAAAACATCAAACTTGTGGATGATTTTAAATCTGCGAAGAAAAAGTACAGTGACTGGAACGCGAAAAAATTAACTGACAACCCAAAGTTTGCATCTCTCAAATCAGAACTTTCAAAAATCCAATCTGAGCTTCTGGAAGTCACCCAAAGGCCGTGAAACGTATATTCATTATCCTAGCCTGATCATTGCATGAGTTCACAGTGCGGAAGCGCCGCGGCGTCAAGGGTAACGCTGTATAGCATACCGCTTTACCCTTGAGAACAAAGGCGATTACGTGCTGTGAACTCACCCTTCGGGCGAACAAAACAGAATATTCTCTCAAAAACTAAGATTACAATTTGTGTTTTGTTGTTTCTTCAAAAAATCTTTATATCGCCCTGTGGTTATTCCCTTTTTATTAAACATTCTGTTTTGTTCGTGCAATGTTCAGACTAGTTTATGCTTCATGCTGGCAGTAATATTGCCTTTCGGATTTGTATCCCATTTGCACTTCACCAACAAAATCAGTCTTTCGCAACTGTACTCGGGTTTGATCTGGGCGGGAGTATGGCTGTTTGTTATCACTGCGTTAACCACTCTTATTCCGCTCTGGCTTGGAAATAGGTTTAAATCCCGCGAATTCTAACTCGTATCTCGTGAAGCGTATTTCGTGTCGGGACCTAATTCTCAGACCTTCTCGTTTCCGCCCCTATTCCCCTTCGCATTTGCGCTTGCCCGCCTCAGGACGGGTTACATTGCAAATTCCTCAGGGCTCGTTTGTCTTGACCAGACAAATACTGCGTTGTAAATTACAACAGAAGAGGAAATCAACAAACATGGACCCTAAATACAAAGATGCCAAGTGGTTAAGCTCGATTTTGAGATACATGAGCGAGGCCGTAATTGCCACCGACAAAGGTGGGCTCATAACATTTATGAACTACCATGCTGAGTTGCTTACCGGTCAAAAGCTGAAATCGTTCCTTGGTAAGCCCCAGAAGGAATTATTCCAGCTTTTCGATCACAATAAGCGTACATCCGTAAGGATTCCAACAGCGTTATCATTCCATAAAAGTTCCGAACCCAGAAACTTCCCAGACACAATAATGGTTACTCTTGATAAACGAGAAATAATTATTAGAGGAACACTCTCTCCAATAATGGGGTACAGGAGCAGCATTGAAGGTTGTGTGTTTGTTTTCAGCGATACAACCAAAAAAATGCTGAAAAACAGGGAAACCCGGAACAAGCAGCAAATAGAAGCAATAGGAAATGTTGTACAAAGCATAGCGCTTAAATTCACTAACTGGCTTGGGATTATATCGTCTCACGCGTCAGCGATAGCCGACACCCTTATCCCGAACACCAAGGCATATGAGGAAGCGCTCAGCATTCTCCAGGCATCCGAACATGCCGGACAAATCCCGAAACGTCTGCTAAGCATTGCTCGAGCAAGCAACATTAACGGCGAAATGGAAATCAAACCAATTCCATTAGGCAGAGTAATTAAAAACGCCATTAACATGGTTAAAGCTACTTTCGATGAACGTAAAATAATTTTAAAAGCTCCGAATCTTACAAAAACACCCTATGTTATGGCTGATGAAAGCCAGCTTCTTGACAGCATACTTGATTTATTCTTTAACGCCGCTGATGCAATGCCCTCCGGAGGCGACATATTAATCGATACTTCGCTAAAAGTAGCCGGCAAGAAAAAATATGTGGTTCTACGCATACGCGATACCGGCTGCGGAATACCCAAAGACATTTTAAATCGTATCTTTGAGCCTTTCTTTTCAACAAAAGAGCAAGGCTCTGCAACCGGACTCGGCTTAACTGCGCTCAAAAGCTCCATCCAGCGCTGGGGAGGTTATGTAAAAGTCAGAAGTCAACCCGGCCACGGATCAAGTTTCAGGCTGTTCATTCCGAAAGCCAAAGTTCAAGCAGAAAAAGAAGCAAAACGCGTTGCACACGCAGGGGGTGAAACTATCCTTATGGCGGATGATAAAAAAGAAGTCTTAGACAAAGCTAGAGACGTTCTTCAAAAATCTGGTTATCATGTTCATACGTTAAAAGACCCTGAAAAAGTCGTTCCATTTTACAAAGATCACGCAGGTGATATCAAACTTTCAATTATTGACGTTATAATGCCGGGAAAAGACAGCAAGAAGATCGTAGAGGAAATATTCGCGATAGACCCAACAGCTCTTATCATCCTGACATCAGGATTCTCAAGAGACTATGTAAGAGGCTACCTGGGACGCGGATCATGGGAATTCATCCAGAAGCCATTCCGTTCTGAACATTTTCTCGAAACAATCCGTCGTGTTCTTTCACAGAAGAGCACGGCCACACAAAGAACAACCATAAGATGAAACTGTTCTTAATAATATTAATTCTATACGGACTTACCGGCTGCAGAAAACCCAATGAGCAGGAAAAGAAAGAAAGCGGGGAAATATCGCCGGACCAAAAATCATCAACAGAAACTTTCATAGACGGCGTCACCGGACGAACTGCAGTTAGAGCTGGTAAAAAAGCACGGGAGACCCTGGAGAAAGTAAGCGCCGAACACCAAAAAAACCTTGAGGAGATTCTGGGCGAATAGCCAAACTACTTCAACCCGGGAGTTATCTATGGCCGATGTCAGCATCAAATGCCCAAAGTGTTCGAAAGTAACCACGGTATCAGAATTTATTGATTCCGATTCAATTGCTTGCCAATCATGCGGTGAAAAGCTGGCTAAGCCCAAAGTCAGTTCTGCTAAATCAAAACCTTCTCTTCGTAAGACTCCCAAACCCATAGAACAGCCCGATACAGCAGAGTCAGCTGAAACAGCAGAATCAGCCGAGACTGAACCGGAGGAAAGGCAATGGTGGATTTCCCAAAGAGCTGCCAATGAACTACAGCCAAAGCGTAAGTTTGTAATTACCCGCCATGGCGGCTCATGGATTACCTTCATCCTATTGGGAGGCCTTATGGCTTATTTGAGATATCAATCGGCATTCACTTCTGACTGCATTCTGTATTTCGGTTTATATGGACCAATCCTCGTAATAGCGGGCCACATTCTTATCGTGCTTAAAGCCTTTAAGGATTCCATGTTTCAGGGTGCATTATGTCTGCTGGTTCCATTCTATTCCCTGTACTACCTATTCTCCATATCAGACGATTTTTATATGCGGGCTGTTTTCGGAGGAATATTGATAGGAATCGGTCAAGACAGCTCTATAGTGCTGGCAGGCTGGATTGCTGTCATCTTCAGCAAGATTACAGCATGGATCGCTTCCGGCGGCGGCGATGTGTGGAGCGAATAAAGGGAACAAGATGGCAGATGTTGAATTTGGATGTCCTAATTGCGCTCAAACAAATATAGTGTCGGAATACGTAGATACTAATTTACTTAAGTGCCAGTTTTGCGGCGATAAAATTGACATTGAAGCCGAGGAAGCGGCTGAGCCATCCAGGCCTGTTGAACCGAACTCCCTAAATTCAAAACCTCGACTAAAGACAGAAGTCAGTCAGCCCCAGGCCAAGAAAAAGACAAAGCCTCGTAAAAAGTTATGGCGTTTTCACAACATCGTAATAAAGAAGAAAACGATTCAACTCAACAATTTCCATATTATAACAAGCGTGATCCTGTTTGCAGTACTCGCTTCAATCATGGCATCCATGAAATACAAAGGCGGTTTTTCCGATGAGACGACCGAACTCATCAATTATATTGGCCCGGTCATAGTTGCGGGGTTTCATGTTTTCATAGTAATACTTGGTTTCAAGGATTCCTGGTTCAATGGACTATTGTGTTTGATGGTTCCATTTTATTCGTTCTTTTATTTCTTTGTCATAGAAGGCAACTGCTACCTGCGGGCCCTTTTCGGCGCAATTCTTGTTGCAATAGGACCACACAGTCTTATTGTGATTACGAAGACCTTTATCGGAATGCTTTCAACTCTTTACGACTGGCTTACAATGTGAGTGTACTTCGGCTATTAGCCGCCGGGATTGAATCATTTTTTGTCGTTATTATTTTTCTCAGGATTACGACCATGATACCACGCGATAGCAATACAGAATATTAAGCCGCCGTAGAGAAGAAAAATTCCTGCCAGCGCCATTATAATTGCTTTAGCTTCCATATCAGCCTACCTCAATTTATTTCCCGCACGCCCCGCTCACGTTCCCTGTCCGTATCGGTACGAACAGTTGACAAGATCAGAGAAACAACGATTAGCAACAACAGAGTACCCACACCTATTATCCATATGGCCGATTGAGGATATCCTCCATACGGCTCCTTTACTTCTGTGTAAAATGACAACACCATGGTAACAGCAAGTATTACAGGAGTAACAAATTTAACCATGATCGCAAAAACAAGACCCAGCTTGATTTCTGCTGTTCGATTTATCTCGGAGGCAAATTTCTTAATGCCCAGAAAATAGCCGACAATAATGCATTCCATGATTGCAACAAAGGTAATTACATATTTCATAAGAAAGTGATCAACAATGTCCAGCCAGTAAAGACCTGCACCGGTTACAAATGGAAGTCCCAGCACTAAACTTATAACAGCAACTATTGTCGTCGACTTTGTACGTGAAAAATCAAACTTATCCGTCAAGGCTGCGCTGACAGTTTCAAGCAAACTGAAAGCGGAGTCAATACCCAGAAGAAGCAGCGTAAGAAAAAAGAGAAAAGCAAAACCTTTAACCCAAACGGGAAGCGTTGCAAGAGCAGCAGGATAAATAACAAAAGCGAGGCCCGGCCCCACGTTCTCAACACTTACAACATTTTCAATCGGAGTATTTGTGGCCACGGCAAAATAGCCTAAAACACTGAAAACAGCAAAACCTGCCAAAAAACTGAAAGAGCAGTTTGCAAAAGAAGTGATAGCCGCAGAATTAGGTATTTCCGTATTGCGCGGCATAAACGACGAATACGCGATCATTGTTCCGAAGCCAACGGAAAGCGAAAAGAAAACCTGCCCATAAGCTTCAAGCCATACATTCGGATCGGCCAGCTTTGACCAATCCGGAGAAAGAAAGTAGTTAAGTCCGGTTTGCGCCCCCTCCAGGGTTAATCCGCGCACGACAAGAACCAAAATAAGAACAACCGGCACTGGAACAGTAAAAAGGAGTACTTTCCCTATTTTCCCAAGACCGCTCTTTATTATCAGCCAAATTGTGATCCAGGTAACAACAAGACCTGCAAGAATCGGCCAGCGTATTCCCTCAAACTGCCAAACACCGCTTGACCGCTGCAATAACTGAGTCTTAAAATGCTGCCCTGATGTTGAAATACTATCGGCCCATTGCGTAATTGTTCCCACGTCAAAAAGAGAGCACCAGGTCCAGCTCATCACGACACAATAATATATATTGATCGCAAAGGCCCCCATGATAGCCAACCAACCGACAAACCTGAATCTACGGTCAACTGCGCCAAGCGCAATGTTTGCGGAAGCCTGAGAGCGGACACCAAGCCCATATTCAATAATCATGATAGGAATGCCGGCAGTGAGCAGGGCCAGGAAGTATGGAACCAGAAAAGCCCCTCCCCCGTTTTGAGCGGCAATATATGGAAACCGCCAGAGATTACCCAGACCGATCGCCGACCCAACAGCGGCCATAATAAAAATCGATCTATTTTTCCAGTGTTCGCGTTCTTTCATTTTAGAAATACGAACCTATGCGTTTTCTTCTATCCATTCAAGGATATTAACAGCCACTTCGTGTTTACTCATAACAGGAAGTTCCAAGGGCAGACCCGAGCGTGTTATGAACGTAACTTTGTTTGTATCGGTCTCAAATCCCGAATCTGGCCTAGTTACATCATTCGCAACTATCAGATCAAGTCTTTTTTTCACGAGCTTCCGGCGAGCTTCCTCGATAATGTTGTCTGTTTCAGCCGCAAACCCAATGTGCAAACGGTCTTTTTTCTGATCGCGTACGGCGTAAAGAATATCAGCAGTAGGTGTTAATTCAATAAAAGACTCCATCCGGTCTTTTTTAATTTTATTCTTCGAGGCCTTCGCCGGACGCCGATCAGCAACGGCCGCAGTCATAATCAGCACGTCATACCAGTCAATTTGATCCTGCACAGCCTGATACATCTCCTCCGCGGTTGTCACCTTGATAAACACGGCTCCGGCAGGTACCGGCAAAGACACCGGCCCTGAAACAAGAACAACTTCATGACCACTCTCAATCGCGGCATTTGCCACGGCATACCCCATTTTGCCTGAAGAACGATTACTGATAAATCGCACCGGATCAATCGGCTCCCTGGTAGGGCCTGCTGTAATGAGTATTTTCATTGTTAGATGAATATATCAGATTGAATATCCAATCCCGCCCTGCGGGACAAGTATCCAATTTATCCCGCTTTGGCGGGACAAGGAATATTCCGTGTGAGGCCATGTTGCCGCAGCCAACACAACTCACTGTGACAATAATGAAGAAAAATGCCGATTAGTCGACTATTTTATTGAACTAAGCTCCTTCGCCCTTTAATTTTAACGGTGTGTTATGAATATTGAAACAATTATAGTTGGAGAATTCCAGGTTAACTGCTATCTGGTCTGGGGCAATTCCGAACAGGCCATTGTGATAGATCCCGGCGCTGAAGCTGTTAAAATTCTTGCGGTCCTCAAAAAGCATAATCTCTCCGTTGCAGCTTACTTGCTGACTCATGGTCATTTTGACCATATTTGCGGTCTGGCAGATTTACATGAAGCTATTCCCGCACCAATCGCCATGCATCACATGGATCTCAAATGGGCTTTTAATGAAAATAACCAGATGCCGCCTTTCTACAATATTCCAAACCGCCCCATGAAGACAGATCGTTTACTGGAAGACGGACAGGAATTATCGGATGGTGGATTATCATACAATGTTATTTCTACACCCGGTCACACGCAGGGATCGGTATGTTTTTATTTTCCTGATCATAATTGTTTATTTACCGGTGACACCCTGTTCGCCGGCTCTATAGGCCGCACAGACCTGCAGGAAGGGAATCCATCCCAAATGGAAGATTCCTTGAAGATACTGACAAAAATGCCTGATGACATCAGTGTTTATCCGGGACACGGCCCGGCCTCCAATATGGGACACGAGAAAAAGACAAATCTCTTTATGCGGGATATTTAACCACAAAAAGCGCAAAAGACGCAAAGAAGAGAGTTGTAACCGCCCCGTCATCCGACAGGGCAGGCAGCAAGAATTTCGTTTCCGAAAGAATGGGTCTTCTCGCCGTGGAAACGGCGATGCTAACCGCGGCACGCATTTCGTTTCCGGCGGAGCCGGATTCGAAAATCGGGTGAAAAGTTTGCCTTAGATGCAAGGCGCGATGGTTGTGTGCAGTATAAGTATACGCACCAATCATCGGAACGCAGCAGATAAGGTGAAATTTACACCCGACCTTTTCGAACGAAATGCGTGCCGCTTTTTCAGGAGAATACGCCGATCAAGCATTCGCTATCAATGCACGGAAGCGGGCGAAGAGATAGTAAGGATCATGTGGACCGGGACAAGCCTCCGGATGATACTGCACCGAAAACATTGGTTCAGTTTTGTGAGAAATCCCCTCGACGGTGTTATCATTAAGATTCATATGCGTAATTTCCACCTTACCTTTGTCCATTGTTTCCTGATCAATAGAAAAATTATGGTTCTGCGATGTAATCTCGACCTTCCGTGTCGCAAGATCCATCACCGGATGATTACAGCCATGATGCCCGAACTTCAATCTGTATGTTGAACCGCCACAGGCCAGACCTAAAATCTGATGCCCCAGACAAATACCCATCATAGGAATTTTTCCTAATAATTCCCGCGCGGCATCTATTGCATAAGTAACAGCAGACGGGTCAGCGGGACCATTAGACAGGAATACTCCATCCGGCTTCATCGCAAGAACCTCTGAAGCAGGCGTCTTTGCGGGCACAACAGTTACATCCATTCCACTAAGCCTAAGACTACGCAGTATGTTCCACTTAACCCCGAAATCATAAGCCACAATCTTCAGATCCGCCTCAGCCAATCCGCAATCCGAATTCTGCATTCCGCAATCAAACACGCCCCATGTACAAGTCAGTTTTCCATCCTCATCCCACTTGAATGCCTTTTCACAAGTAACCTTCGCTGCATAATCCTGTCCATCCAGTCCCTCCCAATCCTTCGCTCTTTTAACAGCTTCTTCTTCCGTTGGACGTTGGATGTTCGATGTTGGATGTTCGATGTTCTCTTCCTTTCCGCAATCCCGCGAAGCGGGACAAGTCCGCAACCTGCCCCGCCACGGCGGGGTCCGCAATCCGCAATGAATGTACCCCTTCAGGGTGCCTTCGTCACGCAGCTTGCTTGTTAATGCACGGGTATCAATTCCCGCGATAGCAGGAATATCTGAACGTATAAGGGCTTCCCGCAAAGATTCTTCAGCTCGCCAGTTACTTGTTTCATTGAGTTCATGGACAATAAAACCGTTAGCAAAAAATTTTCGGGACTCCATATCTGCCGTATTAATACCCGTATTACCTATTTCCGGATATGTCATGGTCACGAACTGACCCGAATATGAAGGATCGCTTAGAATCTCCTGGTAGCCGCTCATGCCTGTATTAAATACCACCTCACCAACAGCATCGCGTGATGCGCCAACAGAGTGTCCGCGCAGGATAGTACCGTCTTCCAGCGCCAGAAACGCCTTCTTCTCACGTTTTTCTTTCCAGTTATAGTTCATATCGTATCTCGTATCTCGCTTCATTCTTCACGCTTCCCAAGCTTCAGCTTGGGTGAATGTCTGTGGTATTCCTGAATACTGCACACCTCCATGCTCTCCATTTTCCGTAATGCCTCAAGCCCGTTAACTGCAGCGCGCAAACCATCCACGGTTGTTGTTATTGGTATATTCCTGATAACCGCGCGTGCGCGCATCTTGATTTCATCAACTTTAGGTGAAGCCCCGCTGGACGGAGTATTAATAATCCACCCGATATTTTTTTCTTCAATCATATCAAGCACGTTCGGGCGACCTTTGGATATCCTGAAAATCGCTTCACTCTTAATTTCATTGTCACGTAAAGCCGTACTTGTTCCGAGCGTTGCATAAATGGTAAAGCCTAGATCTACGAGTTTCTTTGCAAGAGGCATCATTGCTTTCTTATCGGCATCGCGTACGCTCAAAAAGATATTGCCGGCTGTCGGAAGTTTATTGCCAGCTGCCACCTGGCTTTTCAAAAACGCCATACCCGAACTCGTATCAATCCCCATAACTTCACCAGTCGACTTCATTTCCGGCGAAAGTATTACATCTATCCCAGGGAATCGCGCAAAAGGGAAAACCGCTTCTTTAACCGAGAAATGTTTTACCACTGCTTCTTTTGTAAAGCCGAGTTCTTTCAGTTTCTTTCCGGCCATAACCAATGCCGCCAGTTTCGCGAGCGGAACACCGATAGTCTTACTCACAAACGGAACCGTACGTGAGGCCCTTGGATTAACCTCTAAAATATAAACTTCTTCCTCCTGCACAGCATACTGAATATTCATCAGACCGCAGACTTTCAACTCCCGAGCAAGCGCAAACGTGTGTTTACGGATTGTTTCTTTGACTTTAGCTGAAAGAGTCTGGGCCGGTATAATGCAAGCGCTATCTCCCGAATGAACTCCTGCAAGCTCAACGTGCTCCATAATAGCGCCAATCACCGAAGTTTCACCGTCCGAAATACAGTCCACATCAACTTCAACGGCATTTTCCAGATATCTGTCTATAAGAACAGGGCGTTCTTCCGAAGCCTGCACAGCTTCATCCATATATTTCCTTAAATATTTTTCTTTATAGACTATAACCATCGCGCGCCCGCCCAGAACAAAAGAAGGTCTCATAAGAACCGGATATCCTATCTTTTCGGCAATAACCACAGCTTCTTCGACATTCGTCGCAATACCGTTTGCCGGCTGTCTGATATTTAAGCGGGTCGCCAGTTCCTGGAAAAATTTTCTGTCTTCCGCCGCTTCAATACTGTCCGGCGATGTACCAATAATATTCACACCGTTCTCAGCCAGACCCTTTGCAAGATTCAGTGGAGTCTGACCGCCAAACTGAACTATTACACCCCAGCACTTTTCATTTTTGTATATATGAAGAACATCTTCCAGCGTGAGCGGTTCAAAATAAAGCTTATCGCTTGTATCGTAATCGGTACTTACCGTTTCCGGATTGCTGTTCACCATTATGGTTTCAAATCCGGCGTCTCTCAGCGCAAATGAAGCGTGCACACAGCAATAGTCAAACTCAATACCCTGCCCTATCCTGTTCGGACCACCGCCCAGAATCATTATCTTTTTACGGTCCGCAGCCCCGCAGCGTGCTTGCTCTGCTGCGGGGTCACTGGGCTTGGCCTCATTCACATCGCCATAGGTGGAATAATAATACGGCGTGTACGCCACAAACTCAGCCGCGCACGTATCGACAAGACCGTAAACCGGCGTAAGATTTATTTCTTCCCGCGCTTTACGGACATTATCTTCTGTATCGTCAAGTAAAGACGCAATCTGCTTATCCGAATACCCGAATTCCTTGGCCTGCCGAAATAGTGGTAAGTCTTTCTTAAGTCCTTCAAGAGAAGAAGCGCTCTTTATTTCCTCTTCGTAGGCCGCAAGCTCTTCGAGATGACGGAGGAACCAAGGGTCTATGCCTGTCAGTTTATTGATTTTTTCAACCGACCATCCTCTCTTTAACGCATCATGAACATAGAAGATTCTATCTGCCGTCGGTCGCCGCACCAACGACTCAAGTTCACTCTCATCCGAAACCTGAGACCTGAAACCTGAAACCTGATTCTCGAACCCGGCATGGCCGGTTTCAAGTCCCCTCAGCGCTTTCTGAAATGACTGCTTGAAAGTCTTGCCGATGCTCATTGTTTCACCCACAGATTTCATCTGTGTTCCCAGTGTATCGTCTGCAGCGGTAAATTTTTCAAAAGCGAACCGCGGTACTTTTGTGACGACATAATCAATTGAAGGCTCAAAACACGCCGGAGTTTCCTTTGTAATATCATTCCGTATCTCATCAAGTGTATAACCAACAGCCAGCTTTGCCGCTATCTTGGCTATGGGAAAACCCGTGGCCTTTGAAGCCAAAGCACTGGACCTGGATACGCGCGGGTTCATTTCTATGATAACCATACGTCCATCCTCTGGATTAAGCGCGAACTGCACGTTTGATCCCCCGGTTTCCACACCTATCTCACGCATCACAGCCAAAGAGGCATCTCTCATTTTCTGGTATTCACGGTCTGTAAGTGTCTGGGCGGGCGCGACGGTTATGCTGTCACCAGTATGAATACCCATAGGGTCAAGATTTTCAATTGAACAAACGATAACGCAGTTATCTTTAACATCCCGCATTACCTCCAGCTCAAATTCTTTCCATCCGACAATAGATTCTTCTATAAGAACCTCTGTAGTGGGACTGTAAAATAAGCCGCGTTTAACAATCTCATTGAAATCCTGGTCGTTATACGCTATACCGCCGCCTGTTCCGCCAAGGGTAAAGCCCGGCCTTATAACCAGTGGATACCCTCCAATCTTTTTCTTTACATCAAGGGCTTCTTCAATTGAGTGGGCGGAACCACTGACCGGCAGGTCCAACCCGATATTATTCATGGCCTTTTTGAAGAGATTACGATCTTCGGCTTTTTCTATTACTTCCGCCCTGGCACCGATCATTTCAACGCTATACCTCTCCAACGTGC
>JBHORK010000019.1:0-37404 GCA_042565725.1 Verrucomicrobiota bacterium | reverse complement strand
CAACAAGGCAAAATGAAGCACAAACTCGTACTCGACCTTCCTGTGACTAAGAAGCTGGACGAAATACTCAGCGAAGGGGAGCAACGCGCAATCGCTATAGGTTCGTTTCTTGCAGAACTTCATCTGGCTGATCACAAGGGAGGCATCGTATTCGATGATCCAGTGTCATCTCTGGATCACCACTGGAGGCAGAAGGTTGCCTCTCGTCTCGTTAAGGAAGCTAAGGATAGACAGGTCGTCGTGTTTACTCACGACACCGTTTTTGTTGGTGAGTTGAGAGATGCAATCGACAGACACAGCGTCACTTCGCTGATGTGCCATCTAGATTGGACAAACGATTCTCCAGGCTACGTCGTTTCAGGCTTGCCTTGGGAGCATCAGTCGTACAAGGAGCGTATAGACAAACATGAGAAAGCGCAACGACAGCTAGCCAAGAAATGGCCAGTGTATCCCAGTGACACAGATCGAGCATCCATGCGACATGAATATGATTTCTTTCGGGCCACGATTGAACGCGTAATTCAGGATGTGGTATTCAACGGTGTGGTCCGGAGATATAGAAACTGGATTCGCGTTGACGGGCTTAAAGATGTCGTAGGTTTTTCGACGGATGAGCATAAAAAAATAGCACGTCTACACAAAGCATGTTGCGATGTGGTAGATGCCCATGATCCGTCATCGGCCAAAGCCGCATCAGTGCCAGATGCTACGCAACTTGGCTCTGATATTGCGGCTCTGAAAACTGTTATTGAGACTATCAGAGCGCGCAGGAAAGCGGTCAATATCGCCGTTGCCTCTGCTCAATCAGCACAAGGACCCACGATTTAATGAAAGGACATTAGTATGGCAAAGAAAAAGAAGAACTACAATCTTCGGGAAGGTATGACTCTCGAAAAGGTATACTACGGAAAGACTTACAGCCTCCTGGTTGTGCGACACAACGGCGATCTGCAATTCAAATTGGGAGATTGCATCTTTAAGTCTCTCACTGCAGCAGCCAGACATGTGTGTGGGAATGAGACTCAGCAGATCAGCGGCCCGATGTTCTGGGGGATTCATGCGAAGTAGACGCTCAAAGCAGAAATTGGAACTGACTTGGTTGGGAAAGGACAAGCAACCGCAGCTTGAACCCCGCATTCTGATCGAAGACTCCAGCAAGTCCTATGGCGTTAAGAACGCAGAAAGTATGCTCATCCATGGCGACAATCTGCTCGCATTGAAGGCGCTAGAACAAGACTTTGCAGGAAAAATAAAATGTATCTACATCGATCCGCCCTACAACACTGGTAACGCATTCGAGAAATATGACGATAGTGTTGAGCATTCCACATGGCTCTCACTCATGCGCGACCGTTTGCTCGGTCTACGTCGGCTTCTTGCCCCTGATGGCTTCATCTGCTGTCATATCGATGATTCTGAGGGACATTATCTGAAAGTACTGATGGACGAGATATTCGGACGCCGGAACTACATGACGACCCTTTATGTTCAAGTGCGTTACGCTCAGAAAACTTTGAAGCAGGACATGTCTTTCCACAAGCAGATCGAATACATCCATATATACAGAAAGGCATTTGGCGCTACACCTTGCCTGCCGACACAGGAGTTTTCATTCGACAAGTTTAACTTCTACATAGAAGAACTTACGCCTGGGTGTGATATCGAACTTGGCGGCAAACGCGTGCAAGTATTTCACAAAGGGCAATACAAAGTGACCAAGGGGCCAAGTTCCAGAGAGGGTCTGAAGGAAATATGGGCATCGGGAACTATACTAGACGGCAATTCCTCAGGAAGATTCTTTCGCGATTTCTTGACGGGACGAGTTTCCAGCGATGGTCTTGGCGTGCTCTACAAGGTAGACGGAATAGGAGGCGATGGTCTCGGGTATCGCTATTTCACCGGACCCAAACGCGCATCTGCCACTAAAGGTAAGTACTACCAAGGCGTACCCACCACAAAAAGGGATGAGGCACAACAGGTGACACAACCTATCGACAATTTCTACGATCTTGCTGCCAGCTTTGGTAATTGCCGACATGAGGGGGGCGTGGAGTTCAGAAGTGGCAAGAAACCAGAGGCCCTATTGCACATTATCCTAGCACGTTTTTCCAAGCCGGGTGACTGGGTGCTTGATTCCTTTCTGGGATCGGGATCAACCGCTGCAGTTGCGCACAAGATGTCACGCCAATGGATAGGAATTGAGCTGGGCAATCACTGTGCGGAACTTGCACTGCCACGGCTACGTGCCATCTGTGATGGTAAGGACGAGACTGGGATATCTCAAGATGCGGAATGGAAAGGTGGAGGCGGGTTCAAGTACTACGAGCTTGCGCCGAGTCTGCTGAAGCAAGATCCTCACGGCAACTGGATCTTTAGCGATGAGTACAATTCTGACATGCTAGGGGCCGCTATGGCGAAGCATGAGAGTTTCAAGTATTGTCCAGATACTGAGACTTACTGGAAACAGGGGCAATCCTCAGAAAAGGATTTCATCTTCACAACAACCAGCTTCGTGCAGGTTGCATTCATTGACCGTATCCACGAAGAAATGCAGACGGATGAGCATCTCCTGATCTGCTGCAAGAAATTTTCAGCCGCATGTTCGAATCGCTACCCGAACATCGAGATTAAGAAAATCCCAAAAATGCTTCTGGGTAAATGCGAGTTTGGTCGCGAGGACTACAGCCTGAACATTGTGAATATGCCGACGGATGAGGATGAGCCAGACTTTGTACCCGCCGGACCACCAAAGCCGAAACAAAAGAAAGGCCGTGCAAACCCAGCTCAGCCTGACCTATTTAGCACAGAGGAGGTGAGCTAATGAATCATACTGCGAATTATGTTCGGAACCGTCTAAGCCTTCGCACACCTCAGGAAGAAAGTCTTTGTATCCTGTCCGAACTGGCGGAGGAACTGACCATCGGAAAGACTGTTAATCTTGAGGTAGAACTCGAAAAAGTGAAGACCAAGTATCTGACCTGTACGGACTTCGAGCGAGATTTCCCTTCCATGTGCTTTGCACTGGCTACAGGTGTGGGTAAGACCCGGCTTATGGGCGCTTTTGTGGCCTATCTCTATCTTGAAAAGGGTATCCGGAATTTCTTTGTTCTCGCGCCTAACTTGACGGTCTACAACAAACTTATTGAAGATTTCTCGAACCCTGCGAGTTCCAAATATGTGTTTCCCGGCATCGGTGATCTGGCGCAGAATCCGCCGCGTATCATCACGGGAGACAATTACGAATATGCTCGTCATGGCGATCTGTTGACAGACGTGAACATCTATATGTTCAATATCTCCAAGATCAACGCGGAAACACGTGGCGGCAATGAACCCCGGATAAAGCGAATGGCGGAATACATTGGCGAGAGTTATTTCGAGTATCTCTCGAACCTGGATGATCTTGTCCTCCTGATGGATGAGTCTCATCACTACCGCGCAGACCGCGGTATGGCGGTTATCAATGAGCTGAAGCCCATTCTGGGTCTGGAGTTGACCGCTACGCCTCAAGTGGAACGAGGCAACAATACAATCAAGTTCGAGAACGTTGTATATGACTATCCGCTAGGAAAGGCCATAAAGGATGGATTTGTGAAGACGCCGGCTGTGGCCACACGAAAAGACTTTGATCCGTCACAGCATAGCGATGAAGAGCTGGATCGTATCAAAATCGAGGATGGCATCCGTATTCATGAAGACACCCGTGTCGCGCTGGATATCTATGCCCGCGACAATAAAACATTTACGGTGAAACCGTTTGTGCTGGTAGTTGCGAAAGACACTCAGCATGCCGGCCTATTGAAAGAACTCATAGCCTCCAAAGGGTTCTTTGAGGGGCGCTATGCGAATAAGGTCATGGAAATTCACTCCAACCAGCGTGGATCAGAGAAGGACGAGAACATTGAGAAGCTGCTGTCTTTGGAGGATCCAGAAAACGAGATTGAAATTGTCATCCATGTGAACATGCTGAAGGAAGGCTGGGATGTCACCAATCTCTATACGATTGTCCCGCTTCGTACGGCAGCTTCAGCGACACTCCGGGAGCAGACCATAGGCCGCGGGCTTCGGCTTCCTTATGGGCACATAACAGGTGATGCCAAGATCGACAAGTTGACCATTGTATCACACGACCGATTTCAGGAGATTGTGGACGAAGCCAATAAGCCTGGGTCCATTGTTCGTCGTGAGAATATAATTGAAATTGATGAAGAGTTGATTACGCCAAAAGAAACCGTGACAGCATCTTTGCCAATGACTCAAGTCTTTGAGCAAGAACAGAAACGCATAGAATCTATTGAAAACAAAGCAGAAAAGCAGAAAGAACAATTAACTCTCGACACCAAGAGAGACATTATTTCGACCCTCCACGCCCTGAATACGGAGATTAAGTCCGTTCAGGAGCTTACGCGCCCAGAAATCAAGAAACTTGCCGTGCAACGAATCAAAGAGCGTTTTCAAGACGATCTGTTTGTCGAAGATCGGGTAAGAGAAGCAAAATCACACTATGACGAGATAGCCCAGGAATTTACGAAGCAGATCATCGAGATTCCGCGCATCGCTATTCAGCAATCAGACGATGTTCGTTCCGGTTTTCATGATTTTACTCTGGATGTTCTGGGGCTGGAGCCTCAGCCGGTTTCCGAGGAAATCTTGCGCCAATCACTCACGGACAACACTATTGATTCTATCTATGGCAAAGGGCGAATTATTCCAGAAAATCTGGACAACCTGATAGTTAATGAGCTTATCAACGCGCCTGAAGTTGATTATGATGAATGTACCGAGCTTTTGTTTGCTTTGGCTAACGATGCGCTGACCAAGTTGCGGTCGTACCTCAATGAGGACGATCTCATCAACGTAGTTCAATATCATAGGCGTGATATTGCTAAATTTGTCTATACGCAGATGATGGCACCGGAGCACTTCTATTGCGATGCTCCCGAGTTCGATGAACCTATCGTCCGTCCTTTTACTCAGATTGAGGAACATAATTTATCGAAGTTTTCAGCCGATACCATTCACGATTACACCGAGACAATCACGCCAACGAGGGCCATACCAACGAAGGTGTTCACAGGCTTCAAAAAAGCATGCCACGATAAGTATAAGTTCGATTCTAAAACAGAAAAGGACTTCGCGGCAATTATTGAAAAAGATGACGATGTTCAGAAATGGTTGAGACCTGCTAAAAAGCAATTCCAAATATACTGGAAACATAACTCGCTACAATATATCCCTGACTTTATTGTCGAAACCGCTGACACGATCTACATGATTGAAACTAAAAAAGAAAGCGATATTGAAACAGGCGAAGTTCAAGAAAAAGCCACCGCTGCCGCTGAGTACTGTAGGCACGCCACCGATTTCACAACCAAGAACAAAGGCAAACCCTGGACATATGTAATCATCCCCCACAATGCAGTGTTAGCGAACATGGGGTTTGATACGTTAGCAAAGAAATATGAATATAAGTAAGTATAATATCTTATATAAGCGGAGAAACAACATATGTCTAAATCTACGATGACGGTTGGTGAACTGGTTAATAAAATTCAACGTGGTGAATTAGTTCTTCCAGAGATCCAGCGACGTTATGTATGGAGAGCTACGCGAGTACGCGATCTTCTTGATAGTCTGTACCGCGGGTATCCCTCGGGGTCCATTCTTTTGTGGGAGACAGATCAGGCTGTGCCAACACAAAAGATGGGAGTAGGTCAAGAGGAGGCGCCGACAGAATCCAAATTACTTCTTCTTGATGGCCAACAGAGACTTACCGGTCTTTCGGCGGTGTTGCGTGGAGAAAAAGTCCAAGTCAAAGGTAGGCGCAAGCCTGTAGACATTTTGTTTAATCTTGATCACCCGGAGGGAGGACCCCAGGAAGCACATGAGGTAGAGGAAGATGGCGATAATAGTAGTGACAGCAACGGAGTGGAAGAGTCTGCGGATGATACGGGCGCAGACACCGTTGATGAGTTAACGGCTAGATTGTCCCGCATGGTTTTTGTCGTTTCCAACAGGCGTTTAGCTGCTTTACCGAATTGGGTCAGCGCAAGTGACGTATTCAGTTCAACAAGTGACAGGCCTTTTCTTGCTCGTGCTGGCGTTACAAGTCTGGAAGATCCTCGGTACGATCTCTATACAAAAAGACTTTCAAAATTAAGATCCATTCGGGAGTACCCTTATACAGTAAACATACTGGAACGAAGCTATGGCTATGAAGAAGTAACAGACATTTTCGTACGCGTAAATTCTTTAGGAGTAAAGTTGAGGTCTTCTGACTTGGCAATGGCGCAAATCAGTGCTCGCTGGCGGAATTGCCTACCTGTGTTTGAGGAATTTCAGGAGGAGCTTGAAGAAGATTATTGGACTTTTGATACTGGCTTTCTTCTGCGTGCAGCAGTTATCTTCGCTACTAAACAGTGCCGTTTCAAGACTGCTGGAACCATTCCCATCCCACAGCTTCAGGAAGCATGGGGGCAAGCGAAGGATGGTCTTCGCTTCGCTTGCAGTTTCTTGCAAACACGTGCCGATATGGAGGAAGAAACCGTGCTGTCTTCGCCATTTATCGTTCTGCCGGTAATGCTCTATAGCCAGCTTCATAAAGAACGACTATCAGAAGATCAACAGCAGGCATTGATACATTGGGTATATGTTGCAAATATGAGGGCCTGGTATTCGGGATCTGCCGAAACTACACTGGATGAAGATCTGAGCACGCTGTTCAAAGGCGGATCTCCGCAGGATCTTACCCGCCGCATTCTAGACATCTATGGGCGACTTGATGTTCGCGCTAGCGACTTTGTCGGGCGCGGACAAAGAAACGCTCTTTTCCCCATGGCTTTTCTGGCACTCCGCGCAAGAGATGCAAAAGATTGGTATACAGGGGTAGGGATCAGCCTTATCTTGTCCGGCCGTAATCACAAGATACAATGGCATCATATAATGCCAAAGGCACTCTTAAACTCCGCTGGATATGACAAGAATGAAATTAACGAGATTGCCAACATGGCATTTATAGGAGGTGCCACAAACCGTCGGATTGGGAAACGAGATCCGTTTGAATATCTTAGCGAAGTGGCCGATAAATACGGAGACGCGTTCTTGTTTCAGCACGCTATTCCGGCTGATCGTGACCTGTGGAAGATAGATCGTTTCAGAGATTTTCTGGTGGCACGTCGAGAATTGTTAGCTTTGGCTACTAACGAACTTCTCGCCAAAGTAACGCCTGCCGAATTTGTTGAAACATCGGATTGAAGGTGGAAGCAACAGGGACTTAAAAGTAAAGGAGTGAACCCGTGAAGAAAAAACAATCTACCGGAATAATGTCTGTTGCGGATTTGTCTCAGGTTAATAATCAAATGTCTGTCAACGTTCGAGGAACAATTTCGCGAATAAAGGAGATGACTACAGATCACCTCAAAAAGGATATGGCGGTATTACAGATCGAAGATGATGGCGCGCAGATTATGGTTATGGTCTTCCCGGAAGTTTATGAGGAATGCCGACTTAAGCTCGAGAATGACACAAGAATAATAGTTCACGGCAGAATGTCTAAAGAAGAGAATGGGCCTGCAGTCATCGCAGACAGGGTGACCCGAGTCAGTTAACGTGAGGTGATTTATCCGTCCAGCTTGATACCTTTTCTGACGAATGTCGGGATGTCCAGGTTTTGCGTTTTCTTAACATTTCTGGAGCACGCTGAACTATCCCGATTTCTCAGTTGTTCGACATCGATAATTATGTCGGCTACCCTTTTGGACAGGGCTGATTTCCCCAACCCCAGGCATTTATTCGTGAGTTTTACGGCGCCTTCCCATTGCGCTCTTGTTGCAGGTTCGGATATGTCATCCGCATTAGCAAAGTTTATGAATACCATGTATGCGTCTTTTTTGTTCAGCGTGTGAAGATAATACAAATGGGCCAGCCGATTGGCGTGCTGGTAAAACGGTTCTTCCCAGTTTGCATCAGGGTTTGCTTTGAACGCACGCTTGGCATCATCAAGACTTCTTTTTATGAGCGAATAAGACTTCGGGCTGGCTTTGCTTTTGTAATCCACGCATTCAGAAATATGAGCTTTGGCTTCTACCAGCACTATTTTGCCGTCATCGGTTCGGGCTAAACCATCCCAGCGCGGACCGCGCGCCGGCCAGAATTTATTCAGTGGTACCTTAAGGTTTTTAATTTCCAGCAAATCGAGGAATGACTGATCGTAATATTCCGCATATCCATCTTTTTTGATTGGAGATACCCATTTAAGGTCTGTCTTTTTCTGCCATCCAAATTCGGAAGCTATTTCTTTGCTGATGAGGTCTGGCTTTTCATTAACCAGAACACGTAACCAGTGTTCACTGCCTTTTGTTTTTTGGGGTCTTGGTCGTTCAGGCATTTTCTTTCTTTACCTTTCTTCTTAGAAGCGCTTCAAATTTATTAATATCTACTCTGGAAGTAATGTCTATGCTTAAAGGTGTTACAGAGACTATATGTTCCCGGTATATTGCGTAAATGTCAGAGCTTGGATCCAGGGATTCTTCATCAAGAGCTATTACACACTTCCCGTCCCCGAGCTTACTTGAGGGAGTTGAGTTTTCAATAAGATTGGAGAAATAGGGTTCCTTCGATTGCTTTGTGATTGTCCATTTAGTTTCAGCCGTGGCATTTGACGGCACATTTATATTCAGAATATCAGCGTCCCAGGGAAGATGCTCATGTTCTATCATCTTCCCTGCAAACAGTGCTGTAAAATGTTGTGCGGCTCTCCAATCCAGTTTTGCGTGTTTATGGTGATTTCCTATTTCAGTCTGTAGAGCTACGGCAATGGAACGAACCCCTGCGGACGCGGCCTGGACCGCGGCGCCAACTGTCCCGGAAATGCTCAGATTAGAACCGAGATTCTCGCCATAGTTAATTCCCGAAACAACAAGATCAGGCTTTTTGTCTTTAAACAGAACTTCCATGGCATGGAGTACAAGTCGTGCGGGCGAACAATCAGCGTGATAAGCTGTTACTGAATGATCATTAACTTTGTAATCGATGGGACGCAGATATTCATCTGGCGCGCCGCATAGACTTCTACTCATGGAAGTCTGCTGATTAGACGGCGCGACGACAACAATATCGCCCAGCTCAACAACTGCTTCAACAGCGGCACGCAGTCCGGGCGAATCTATCCCGTCGTCGTTTGTAACAAGAATTAATGGTGTCATACTATATATATACGCAAAAATGGTCAGTGGTTATTCTTTTTGTTCTTTTCTAATTTTGTAAATGGTAGCCACGATGGCAACAATTAAGAGCCACCAAATAAAAATGTAACCTAATGATGCGCCAAGACTTGCAGCAAGATCTGGCCAGAAGAATGGGGCGATGGCAAATCTTAAAATCAAGATAACTACGATAGGGGTAATTACTCCAGTGATTGCCCATCTGCCAAAATCAGGACTACGTTTATTGTTATTCATTTCTTTTCTTTACGTAACTTCTTAAGTAGACAAAGCAATCTTCTTATCAGAATTATTGTAAATCACAAAATTTCATAATACAACTGTAAGTATTTGCCGGGACGTGTACCGGCCACGCATCTTGTTAGATGATCCTATTTGCTTCCGATTGCCAGCTCGATTCCGGCGACAAGGAGAAATAGTGCAAGGGATGTGATGGTCGCGGAGCGGCTGACTTTTCCCTTGGCTTCGCCAAGTCCAAATTTTGTACCAATACCGTTCCACAACCACAGCCCGCCTGCTCCAGTCACTATACCGAAGAGAATAAGGAGCCACTGAGGCGATCCGTAACTCATCATGTCCCCGGCATCCATGAGTCGGTCGAATGAGCCGATGCCAATGTAGGCGCCGTTAGTCACGAGGCAGAAGCCCGCAAAGAAGCGAAACAGGTAAAGACCCGGGCTTCGAAATACGAAGGCAAGAAAGAATACCATGGCAGGCAGAAGGGAGCCTATGATGGGGCCAGCCCACACAACGATCAGCGGGTGTGGATTGTGGGAGAGCACTGTGCAAGAGATGGTGAATGGATGGGCGATTACCTGGGCCACCTTCCCGCCTGTTACCCATGCGCCAACACAATGCCCAAATTCATGCACAACTTGCATGCTTAACCAACAGAAGCCAAGGAATGTTCCGATGAGAATTATTTGGTCGAGGCGTTTCATTTCGTTATGCATCCTGAATGTCATGGCTGAGACGCTTCGGGTTCCGTACTTGGCGTGGAATCCAAAGTCGCTTCTCCGGCCGTTTGTTGGGTGATTCGTTTCCTCATTTCATCAATTTTGACCTGCTTTTCTTTCGTGTATCTGGAAAGCAGAACATCTGGGAATGCGGGCGTGTGTAGCCACGCGAGATACGCAGTCTGAACTACAATAGCAATCAAGAACGATAGGCCGGTGCGAACCCAAGCCTTCCTACGAGTTTTTGCTCGGGCAGTCCAGAAGCAGCAACATGAAACAATGGCGATGGGTAGAATCACCTCCAATATGGTGGAATGGAGATGACAGCAGTGTCCATTTCCCAAAACCATGGCAAGGCCTGTCACAAATAAGGTCATGATCATCGGGAGACGTGATTTTGGTTTCGGTTTAGTCATATCTCACACCCATATGAACGTTAAACTAATCGTTTCAAAATTACACAACTATTTTGAATATGGTTCAGTTTCTGGTTAGTTCTCTCCCTCGTCTTTTGAAAAATCCTCCTTGATTGTTTTATCTTTTTCCCTGAATTCCTCAAGTTTTTTGGTGATTCCCTTTTCATCAAGCCACTTAGCCAGTTCCCTTTTTGACGAGAACGAAAGAGATTTGTCTCCAAATGAATCTCCTTTGATGCGAATACTCTTGCCGTGATGGAGGCTGAACGAGTAGTGAATTTCCTCATCTAGATAGAGATCAAACGTCATGTCTCCACAACATCTGCAGTGCATTCCAATCATACTGAAACCAAAGGAGAGTTTATTTGAAAATCCCTCAATAGCCTCAGCATTCTTGGTCTCAAATAGGACTTGTTCCCGTTCTGGGTTCCGGTGGCAGTTTCCACCAGATCGGACAACAAGGCGAGTAGATCGCGTTATGTTTGACCTGACTCGGCGGGTTTCTGTGAATCCCAGAACGAGCAAGACCAGCAACAGGGCGAAAATGATCCCAAGAGGAATGCGAAGCAATACGAGAGACAATCGCTTACGACAGATGTGTTGGCGGATGAAGCTCCAGTATCGAACTGGTGTTGTACCTGGCCATAGACGGAAGAAAGCTCGCACAAATGCAACATTCAGGACAAATATACCGACTACACCTGCAAGCAACATCGAAACGATGTAGATAAACACAATGGTTATTGCAATAAACATATCTCCTTACTACCCAACAATGCCGACGTTAGGGGCTATGCTTCTTCTGGCTGTATTTCCTGAGTCCAATCGCTTCCACAGTGTGGACATTGATTAGAATTTTGTTCCTTACAAGAAAAAATTATGGATCTGGCACAGTCGGGACAGCGTAACTTGTGAATGTGAAGTCCAATAAAGATGATACTGAGAACGCCAAGAACTGCATAGAACCCAATCCAAAACATTTTTGATTCCAAATCACGGACTTGGACAAATATGGCCAGGGCAATTGCACTGAGAGAGAATGGCAGCATAGCAAAGTAAAGTTTGCGAGTAGTTCTCTTCAGTCTCTCCTGTTTGGTCATCTTTATATTGGCTCCATTTGAACATTATTCCTCAGGCTGGGCCTTCAGGCTGTCGCTTGTAGGAGTTTGCTCTGCAATCTCTTCTGTAGTGTTTGTTATTGGTCTATACGGAAACCTGCCAGCAAAGGCATTTACCCTTGTCGGATGGTATTCCTCAATCGGTGGAACCGGGAAAGGTTTTACGAAGGTCAAGTCCTCATTCATGTACCTAATGGTACGATGGAAATACGCTTGGTCAATCAGTATTAGGGGGGCGTAGAGCTTTCCGAGAAAACCCCAGGCACGGATACCGTTGCGGCCGCCTGGCCAGCGAAACTTTTGACAGAATCCATAACGCGGTATCCAGATGTACTGATCGCATGACGCTAAGAAAAAAGGACGACACTTGCCGGACTCATTAACCACCCAACCACCTGCGAGTGAGTTGGGGATGTAAGACCCCACGTAAAGCACAAGGATCACAAGAACCGATCCTGCAATTGCCACTATTGTTTTATTTGATAACAACTTAAATTTAGTTCCGAGCCAGGTTCCAATACCCGCCAATGACGGAATGATCCCAAAACTATTTAGATCGGAATGAGTACTACTGCAATTATAAAATAAGACTTCTGCCCCAAAAATAACTAAACCCACTTTTAACCACAGTTTTATTGAAGCTTGCCTAATTGTTCCGCGCCAACCTCTTGAGAAACAGATGCAAAAAACACAAAAAGGTACAGCAACCAGAATTATTCCTATAGCGAAACTTAGGTTTGACCGAGGTGGTCCAGAAAATCGCCAAATACAACCCATCAACCAAACTGCCGACAAGAGAAAAGGGAAATATCGAGTTAATTTTCTATGCATCGTCACTCCTTAGGTGCGGCTTTTAGGCTGTTATCTCGAGGAGATTGGCGATCCTGTGTTTTGAGTCTCAGTTCGCTTAATACCAGCGAGTGATCTGAAGATTTACACCCTATGACTTGTGCGCGGATAGGTTCAAAGGACTTGTCGCAAAAAACGTAATCGATTCTGAGAGATAACGGGATTCCGGAAACATCTCCCTGCCACGTGTTTTTGGGAGGACGATTTGTCTGAAATGTATGCGTGTCGATAAAACCGAAGTTCGTCATGAGGTTAATTGTGGGTGAGCCAGCCAAAGAATTAAAGTCACCTGCAATTACGGTGGGTATATCGGGAGTCAGCGCAGCGTAGATGGTCTTTATTTCGGCACTTCTCGTCTTTTCTCGATCGGCAAAGTCTTTGAGACTGCGAAGCGGATGATCAGTGTCAAGAAGTCGAGGAGGATCGAGATGAACGTTTACAACCTGAATGTTTTTTTTGCCCCAACGGACCAAGGCAATAAGAGCGCCAAATGCCCCGTCTTTGGTGTGGGGCAAAAACCGAGCGTCAAAAGGATGCTTCGATAGGATCCCAAATCGGTCAGCGTAATAGTTATATCCATGGTCGGGTCCTTTGAAATGGGAGTGGGGATATTTCTTAGACAAGGCGTTCTTAAGGCCCGATTCCATCTGCGGGCTTGGTTCTTGGATAAGGATGATATCGGGCTTTGCGATATGTATGGTTTTGACGGTATTCGATGCCGTAGAGATACCCCAATTGACATTAAGGGTTGCGACCTTAATCGGTTCTTCTGCACGGCTTGCACCCGCAAGCAGGAAGAGAAGTGTAATTATGGTCATGAATCGCATTTTTCGGTTAGTGATTTGTCTTCGTTTGGTTTTTTCGATGTTCCATGACCAACTTAACGAGTTCACCAGTGGTCGATGCCTTAACCTTGTTGGCGATGTACACAACCTCAACTTCCTGAATGAATGTTGGCACACTTTGTTTCTTCAGTTTAATGTAAGCATCAATCAGTAACATCGGCGGATTGCCGCGGAGACGCATGCCAATGATATATGGCATTGAGACAGCGGCTCCAGAAAAAAGAGCATGTCGCCACGGTTTCAGAATGAACAAGATAAATTGAAAAACAAAAAAAACACCCGTTCCTGCGGCAACCCCTATCAAAAAAGAACGTGGCTCAATCATAATTTATTTTCCTTACGGTTCAGAGTTACTCCTCAAGCGCGTCCTTCAGGACGTCGCCTCCAAATGCTTGCATTTTTCTCATCTCATTTATAAGTTTTTTTAGCCTGTAAACAACAACGACACCCCAGAACAACGCCGCAACAGCGATCCATGCAAATATTGTGTTTGTAAGCGACAGCTCGTTCACTATGGAAATAACCGCACCATAAACTGCTAAGGCACACAAAAGAATCATACATATTAAGCTAATCTTTTTATGAACTCCCAAAGTAAGAAGTGTGACAAGAAGAGCTGACGCCAAAAGAATCGTCGTAGGCCGGTCAAAAACAAAGGCGTTTTTACCGGCTTCATCCGTTCGGACAAACGCAATCCAGACAAGACCGACAGCCCAACCATAGGACAGCCTATACACCGTTACCCACCATCCTTCTGTTCTTTTTATCTTCTCAAAAAGATCACTCATATCTCGTTTGCCTGTTCTTTTTTCATCATCACAACAAGTTACATGAGCGGCGGCGCTATTGCGGCGTACGATCCAGGGCTTGATTTGGTTCTGTTACTGTAACCTTCTCGGCCTCTTCAATCTGACCTAGGAGTGTACCGCCCACCGGCATGAATAATGAGATTACAATGACGACAAAGGTGACAACCATGCAGATCACAAAAGCTGGCTCCACAATTGGCCTTGGATTAACACTCAGAATGAATGAAGCAAGTCCAGCGATCACGAAAAATGAAAACCAGCCAATTGGTCCAACGCCAAAAACAACCCGCGTCGCAAAAGGAAGAGAGCCAAGCGAACCGTATAAATCTAGAAAAATCTCGCGGAAGCCTCCCACAACCCGATACATAAGAAACCCGGCAAGAAACCACGCAAGAGTCATAGCTATTCTGAAGATTTTTCGTTTCATTTTTCTTTAATGTCTAGGTTGAATGTCCCCGATGGCGCAGCCTATCGGGGTACGCTCCAACCGCTTCGAAGTTATTTGTTTACCTCGATAATTCCTTCTGTTGCATGAATTACATTATTTTCTCTTATGGAAACTGAATATGTAACAATGACTTTATTGTCTTTCTCTTCAAGAAAAGCCTTTGCTGTATCAGAACGAGTTTTGCCATCAATTGAAACGATGTCTTCTGGCCTTCTTGTGAATTCCGCTGGTTTGTTTGGCGTTAGCGTTAGTGTTGGGGCAAGCGTGGTTGAGCTGTTTTCTTTATACCCACTAACTCCTTCTTTTCTTTTTTCTTCTGCTTCTCTGAAGTGAGCTTTGAATTCGTATTCGTTTCCTTTCTTTGGGGTAAGGCTTATATACCAGTCGTGGTGGTGTGTCTTGGTTGTGGTGGCACATCCAGAAAAGATTGCAACTGTGCAAATAAGAAGTATGAATATCTTCATTTTCTTTTCCTTTAACGTTAGCCTTGAGCGGCGGATTCATCCGTACGCTCCAAGGTTTTGATACTTCGCTAAGTCCTTTAAATTGTCAAACTATGTTAGGGTTAAAAGGCGCGGAGTATTGAAAGGAGGCTCCTCGCTCAGAATCAAATTGAAACGATGTTCGTCGCATCAAAATGTTAACAACAAGAAACATAAGGAGGAGCCACCATGTTTAAGTATTATCAAGTAACAACAGAGTATAGCTGCGGAATAGACCTACATTCAAGACAGATGTACATCTGTTTAATGAATAAAGACGGTAAAGTCCTGGTACATCGCAATATACGAAGCAACGATTTTGAGTATTTTCTCAAGCTCGTTGAACCATATAAGAGCAGTTTGACCGTCTGTTGCGAATGCACTTTTAACTGGTATTGGCTGGCAGATGCCTGCATGGATGCCGGTTTAGAGTTCGTTTTAGGCCATGCCCTGTACATGCGTGCGATTCACAGCTTTAAAACCAAGAATGATAAACGTGATTGCTGGCAGATAGCGCATCTGCTCAGATCCAACCTTATTCCGCCTGCCTATGTATATCCACGAGAGAAACGTTCCGTACGAGCACTTCTCCGCCAAAGAACTGCTTTCGTCTGGAAACGCGCTGAAATCATTACTCGAGTAACCATGGGCGTTATGGCTAAAGGTCATAAAGCACTTAACAGTTCGCAGAGACCTCGAGACAAATGGTATGCCCAGCTTAAGGAAGTGTATACCGACCCGATAGATATAACTGCTCTTGATGCAAGCATACATATGATCGAACAATTTGATTCGATTATCGGAAAGCTTGATTGGGCTATTCATAAACATACTAATGACCATTACGGCGTAGAATACAACACCTTGAAAACGGTGCCTGGTATTGGCGTGACGCTCGGGTTGATCATATTGTACGAAGTTGATGACATCAGTCGTTTTAAATCAGTTCAGGACTTCCTTAGTTACTGCCGTCTGGCCAAGGGCACCGTTGCAAGCGCCGGAAAGATCAAGGGCTCGCAGGGAGCTAAAATAGGAAACGGTTACTTGAAGTACGCTTTTCATGAAGCCGCTGTTCTTGGTAAACGTCGCAATCCTGATCTTAGAAAATACCATCAGCGTCTCGAAGCCAGGAAAGGTAAACATTTAGCCAACAGTATTATTGCCTGCAAGCTTGCGCGTGCCGTTTATTTCATGCTTCGAGATAATAAAGTATTCGATGTTTCTAAAGTTATAAGACGTCGTGCTGCATAATATTTTCGCGTTGACGGAGCTGATCCGTAAGCCTAACTGGAACCATCAAGTGCCTACTCGATTAACAAGAGGAGAACTCTTTGTAGCAAAACTACATAAGCCTCTAATGAGTGGGCTGCAGTTGCAGCCTTAAAGCATGGTATCCACATTTTTTGATTGGAGGGCTCCGTCATCGCTTATTTTTTACATAGACTGGCAATGAATGGCATCTGCCCCTGTTACAAGCTCGGTACTAACTGGTCCCGTTCTACGGGCAACCGCTTACTTTATTGCGTGAGTAGTCTCAGGGTATATCGTTGTTGTTTCAGGACCGTCCCGATCCTCGTAGATCGAGGCAATGCACGCCGGTATTTACTTTATCAGTGCGTCCATTGAGTCCGTATGGGTGTTTGGCGAGATGACATCATCTCGACCAGTAGATCAGAAACTAAGACAGAGTTCTTTTTGCCAGTACAGACGATGGGGAATTAATCATTCCCCCCTAAGGGCTTTTTTTGTTTGCAATCTTGGACTTAATGGGTGTTAGGTCGTTTTCGATTCTTACCCCGACGGGCCTCTCCGGTCAAAAACAGCAGACCTATGCCCATTGCAGCAACGAACCAGGAGGCGAATGGATGAACAAACACCATCAGATAAAAAGGCGTTGGAATGGAGACTTTTTTTGTGCCTTGGGTCACTGGGTATACACTTTCTTGATATGTTTCGCTCGATAACAAAGTGCCGTGAGTATCGTAGAGATACTTATGATCTCCTCTTGCTGTGAACACGTAGAACTTATCGCCATCGGCGGGTGCGAGAATAAACGAACCACCGTGGGCCTCAACGACCCAACCTCGTTGGAAGGTGAGGTCCTCGCTATAGATTTGAATGCGCCCCGAGGAGTTGTGCGGAACAACAACTGTCCCATCGTCTTTGATTACTACGCCGCTGGCAGAGCCAATTGGCCACTCAAAGGACTCGGGTAGCCAATTGAGGCCACCTGTTGCTGACAAAGCAGAGCCAAAGAATCCAGTTGCCCCGATAACCAAGCAACCGCTGGCTACAAAGTTGAGGATAGCTTTCCGCGTAAGGTTCTTTTGGGAAAGTGCTATTCTCGCTGCTTGCACTATCCACACAAGCAACATCATCAATATCGTTATCGTGAAAAAGTTCAGTTTCATAGTGACCTAACGTTCAACATGAGCATTTTGCGCGATAGAGCAAATACATTCAATGCTCTTGTTCGATTTTATTAGTCTATTCTACAAAGTGATCCAGCAACCATATTACTATGTTTACGACTGTGCTTAAAACGAAAAGGGCAACTAGCCATAGCATTAACTTTTTACGAACAGAATTCAGAATTCTTCCTAAAATTTGAACCTGAAAGATCGCCCAGAGAAATAAAAAAAGCATAAAGATAAAAGCTATGCCCAAGAACTCTATAATACACCATTTCACAATCATGCCGACTATGGTAGTGACATGTTCTTTATGAACCAACATGAGAGACCAAGCAACAAAAGGAAGTATAATGGGAATAAATAGTCCTACTAACCATCGCTCACCATAGGACAGGTACAAAAGGTTACTTGAGTCTTTATCATTCATTCTTTAACGTTTGAAATGACTTTTGGCGCATATGCGACATAAAGTCGATTTCGTTGGCCTGTTTGTTAGTCCATGTATGCACCGGCTAGCGACCAGTGGATCTTCGTCTTCACCCAGCCTGGCTGGTGAGATTCGTAACGCCAGGCATAGAACGACGAAAAAGTGATAAGAGATGTCTTCTCGATGGGGACCACGCAAGAGAAACGGTTTGAATTGACGAATAGACTAATGTCCGAATTCCCGATCTCGAAGGGCGACCACTCGACACTGCCATCGGCCTGACGATCACCGAGGTACAGGGAGTGTTTCCTTCTAAGATCAATGTAATCCTCAAATTGGCTCATCTGAGTTGGGTATGTGCCAGTGATCTGCTGTTGTGCTGTGATCTGTTTGATTAGGGGTTCGCAAGACCGTCGGATTTCTTTCCTTCGACATGAAAGAGTCCGTGCTCCAAGGAAGGCGCTGCTCAACAATGCAAACGTGGCGAACAGCAAAACACAGAGGATTGCTGACAAAGTCAGGTGGGCCTTCTCGGTTTTGTCACGACGGGCCCTTCGGAAGAGGCACTTGACGAGGCGAACAAGATAGATGCTGACGGCGAGGGCAAGAAGAATGGTTCCGAGAATGGGTATGTTGAGGGGACGCACCCAGCTTCCGTATCCCATGCTATAGACATAGAAGGTGGTGCCAATCGCTGTGAGCAGCATCGGCCAAAGGAGCCAGAGCTCGGCGTCCCGAATGACGATTAAGATCTTGCGACTTCTCTGCACGAAACCATTCCTTTCAGGCCAGACGATTGGGTTCACTTTTTGCGCGGTACGTGCAATAAAGTGGAACCCGTTGTTGGAAGCTCCTTCATTTTTCTTTCCACTTCAGCAATTCGCTCCTTGGTAATGCCGATGTATGTCTCGGAAGCGTTTTGAGAGGCTAGCGTGCCGCCTTCGTATTCAGCATACGCCAGAGTGGTCTGTTTATCACGCTTTTTCAACCAATCATTTTGTTTCTTGATCTCTGCACCACGTATAGACTCGGGTAGCAAGGCCAGAAGATCAAAAAACAGGAAGTAGAGCTTGGTGTCGTACAGCGTCGACAGGTTCACCAAGTTGTAGTTTGTTGGTTGCTGTTGCCATGTTGCTGCACGGATTTCCTCAAGCTGGCTAATCACCTGATCGAGATTTGGTTTCCATTCGGTCAAGAACGCGGGTCGTACCGCTTGTGGTGAGGCACAGGCAGACAGCAGGAACCCAATTCCAAGTACAGCAATGATCGTCCTGCAATTCCTCATGCTCTTATGCTTCCAACGCTTCGCCTCAGCAAATATGTTGCAGGCGGTTGTTACGCTTTCTGTTTCTTTCTGAATTGTACAGCCCGCCATCCGGCATGCTTGCCTTCAGATCGGAAAACTGTCTGTTCAATGGAGTCTTTAAGACCTCGGATGTCACGCCAGTATTCGACTCGAACATCCTCATCAATTTCGACCTTGTCAGGATACAGTGTATCTTGTCCGTTCTTCTTTGGGCCGGAGACCCAATAGTGATCACCGGTCTTGATGTCGCAATAGTTCGCTTTGTATCCATAACCTTTGAGTGACCGCAATTCGGCTCCACGATAGTAAATCGTCTTGCCTGTCTTGGAGAAGGAAACTCTGCCAATTCGTGCAGGACCGGTTAGCCCGTCACCATTGGATTTGTTCTCTATGAACATGATTCTGTCTTGCATGGTTTCTTTTCTCTGAGCGTAACGTTGATCTTGAGAATCTGGCGCGGCTACGCGACAGTATTCTCCAAGATTTTGTTAGCCATAGTCTTTCTATGGCTCTTTTTTTTCTTTTAGATAATGCTCTGCAAGATGCTCCAGAATGATGTGTATGTTGTTTCTCATCAAGCCCGAGCAGAGTAGAAACACACCCATGAAAACAAGAAAAGCGACATGAATCGTTGGCACTACTAGGCGGAGAACAACAAAGCCAGCGGAATTCTCCGATAAGGGGAGTTGCGAAAACAAATAAACATATCGACCGAGAAAGGCTGCGAGGGCAAGCAGGATGGCTCCAAGAATGACGAGACATGGCCGAAGTTTGCGAATCCCCTTAAGATTCTTCAGCGCTTTCTCTACCATTTTGTCATCAATATTCTTCATGACTAACTTGTTATTGAGTAGACCCAGCGGTCTATTTATTCAGAATTATTGTAAATCACAAAATCTCGCATTACAACTGTAAGTATTGGCCAAATCTATTTTCCGATTATTGATTTGTCTTCGTTTGATTATTTTCCTTGTCCTGCTTTAACGAAAATTTCTCCGGCAAGGTATATTTGAGGGTTTTAAGCTTGTTTTTTCTATAAGGATCACTTTCGGGATATTCTGACCAGGCAATTAATATATTCTTTCCAATACGCGCCATTGAAATGCCCGTAACTATGGACACCTTATTCTTTATCACAATGTTTTCCGGTTCTATAACGTCACAGAGAGTCAGAATTATTCTGTTCTTTTGATCAGCCCAGGCTACACACATAAAATTATTATAATGGATAATTCTTGAAGTGATAAGGCCGCCCCACCCATATATTCTAGGGAAACCCAGGTGTGTGCTGTAAACGCTTTCTGTATCCACGAAAAACAAAGACATGCTGCGCTCTAGCTTGGTGACGTCATAGTAGTCGTATGAACTTTCGGATTCTATCAGACTTCTCATTTCTAGGTTGTAATTACTGAATGTATCAGCATGCTTTCTGGTCCATTTGAATAGTTTTTTGCCGAAAAGGGTAAAACTATGATGTGTTCGCCATTCAATTTTAGCTTCTGCTGAATAGCCAAGCACGACAAAAAAATCTTCCCACATAGTAAGGTCAAAGCATCTTTGTATGGTGTTATGTTTACCAGGCGGCATTCGATCAGCGGAACCCTGTGCGAATTTAGTATGATATGTGGGGATAATTATCCGATTAATTGTATTACTGTTAAAAACCCAAAGTTCTGACGGGGAGTATGGATTGATCAGGTAAACTTCATCTGGTGTAGTGTGAGCAATAAAACACCGCCATTCCCCGGCAAGAAAAGGTAACCGCTGAATCAAAGAAGGTGTTTGATGAAGCTGTGATATGCTCTCACCATCGTATATTTGTACTTGTTGAAGCGTTAAATCAAAATCACTATTTGCGTGTTCTCTTTCTTTGATAAATGTTCCGTCAGAATTATAAATTCTAGTAAAAGCTTTGTTGAGATTACTATTTGTAGGATGGTTAAAGCTATACAGCACAAGGAATTGGTCATTATTTGTAATCACGCAAGGGTATATTTCACCACGTGGATGCTCATGTGCAGAAACCTGAGGCGAAAAGAAGAATGCCCCTCCCATAATCAGAATGAGGGTTATCACGCAACAGTTAAAAGCATTTCTTTTCATCTTACTGCATTTCCTGAGTCCAATCACTTCCACACCGTGGACACTGATTAGGATTCCGTTTCTTATAATAAAACATTATGGATCTGGCACAGTCGGGACAACGCAACTTGTGAATGTGAAGTCCAATAAAGATGATACTGAGAACGCCAAGAACTGCATAGAACCCAATCCAAAACATTTTTGATTTCAAACCGTGAATCTGGACAAATATGGCCAGACCAATTGCAGAAAGGGATATTGGAAGCGTGGCGAGGTAAAGTCTGCGTGCTGTTCGATTGAGTGTTTCCTGTTTGGTCATCTTTCTTTCAGCTCCATATGAACGTTGGTAGTAAGATGCACGGCTTTAGGTGCGTCACTCACAACCACTTAGCTAGAAAACTTCTTTTTTAGATTGGGTAAATAATGCAATGATTATCCCTAGGTTGATAATGCCATAAAACATTATTGATTGGCCAAGCCTCCATGTTGGCTCCACGGATTCTGGTTTTTTATAGTAATACAGAAAAAGAATAAGTCCTCCACCGAGAGCTGCTAGACCATTAACAATAAAGAAAAGTGCAAACAGAGCTTTCCTGTTTCTTTTGTGATTAGTATTAGGAGCAATGTCGTTCATATGCTTTCTCGCTCACTCTCTTGTAATATTTTTTCTTAGATTAGTCCTTTGCTTTGCCAGATTGCCATGGTCAGCAAATGCGAAATAACCGCAACGAATGCTGGTCCAAACTTGATATAGATTAAATCAAATCGTTTTGGATTGTTCGGATTACGTGCGATCAACACGGCCACGGAAGCCCAGAAGGCAACTACCGAAATCAGTACAGTTTGTGCTACATTGCCGCCATCAAGAACCATTCCTGCCAACAGAAGGAGAATCATCTGGAAACCAGCTCCAAATAACATTGCTCTGTTGTACAGACTATGAATTGTAATGTTTCGGATCTTCATTCTATTCACTCTGATATAACGTTGCGCTTGACCATCTTTGGAAAGACGTGCGAAGCGCGGCTTTTAAAAGTACGTGCCCAAGCGTCTTGTTAGACCTCCACTGTGAAGTTTTCTTTACTCAATTGCGCACGAGTAACTTTCATATTATCCCACTTCTGGCGATCAAGTATGAGTTGCACATCCTTTTCTGATAGATCACACTTGGCTCCCAATATAACACGATGCATCATCTTGCACGGCAGTGGGTAGAAGTACAGGTTTCCTTTGTGTGTGCAGTTGTCTAGCTGGACGTATATCCGATATTCTTTTTCATAATGCCAACTGGGTGCTTTCTGGGAGCAGACTTTCTTAATGAATGCTTCATATGTTTTAAAATCCTTGATAAGTTCATCTGCATGAACGCTCATCCGTTCACTAGGATATCGCACTTCGAACAATGCATCGTTGTCAGGATGAGAGAACTCAAGAACGACCCCGGTATGTGCTTCAGCATAGTGAGACCATACAGCGGGATCGTCAGCGTGAGCAGACATGCAGATGATGCCGTGCCGTCGCATTGTTTGCCAGTACGAATCTATCGATATTTGAGCCACTTCGCATTTCTCCGGATCGGATGGGTCTGAAACAGTGAAATGTGGTGACAGCTCAAACGGATCATTCATTGAATCAACGGTTGAAACCTTAAGCTCGGCAGTCTCCAGGCATCGCAACGCATACTTTGCAGAGAGATACTTATAGATCTTTATCATTTTCCCGCTCATTACTTTTTTGTTTCGTGGTTTAATATATAGATAAGCGGCATCGCTCTGCGAAGCACAGATGTCCGCTCCATCTAGTATGCTATCGATTTTACAGCCCAAATGGGCTTTGTAAAGGCTTATACGCAACAACTTAATCAGGATATATCCACTGGACTAATCCATTAATGAGAACTAGAATAAGGCTTCAGAAAACAAGGAGAGCATATGAAAAAAGTCTTAATAGGTGTAATACTCGTAAACATCCTGTTTCAATCATTACTCCTTGCCTGTTCTTCGGAAGAGATACGGGCAATTCGCAGTGCGCATCGGGTAGTTGCAGGCAAAATACTCTCAGTAAGACGACTTTCAAGCGACGGAAACAAAGTCAAGTTCTCTATTAAAGCCAAAGTAAACGAAGTCCTGCTGGGAGCGCCAATGAAAGATGATCTCATATGTATTGAAATGGATCTCTGGAAGCCCAAAAAGGATCCCTCATATGAACCTGATAAATCATATGTCCTTTATTTACGAAGAATGGAGACTGATAAGCCGGTGCAGGATAATGTTGGTCGTTGGACAGTCGGATGCGGCGCCATAAGTATTCAGCCTGATACCGAGAAACTGCGAAAGAAGCTCCCTCCGAATAAAGACGGGAAGGATTTGAATCACAAGGCGTCACCCGAAAGCGTGGATATAAAAGAACTCTCACCGCTCGAAAGAAGAATGCATTCAATCATTATTCCTGAAATCGATTTCCGATGCGCTAATATATATGATGTTATTGAAGTTCTTCATGACTACAGCATCGAGTATGCTCTATCCGCTATACCACAGCAGAGAAAAGGGATAAACATGTGTTTTAATGCACGCACCTTTACAAATAACGAGCGGAATCTCGTCAATTTCTACATTGAAGATGCCTCCCTTCTGCAGGTTCTTGAAATAACAACTCATCTTACGGGAGGTGAACGTGACATAATCAATAATAACTGGGTGGTCATCAGTAAAAAGGGTTCTGGAAAGCTGAAACCGGCACTATTCTTAGGCTCACAAGGTACAAATTCTGTTTCATATAAGACACTTCAGGCAACGATTGTTCCTGAAATCGATTTCAGGCAAGCTGCAATTGGGGATGTTGCAAAGTTCCTTGCGAAAAAAAGCGGCCTCAAAATTTCCGTTACCACTAATCCAGAGAAGCCTGAAAAACCAACCATGATCACGCTTCACGCCAAACATGTCTCGCAGTTAAGCATATTGCAAATGCTTAGCATACTTTATCCTTTTGAGGTTATTCTTGAAGAAAAGTTGGTCATAATTCGACATGCGACACTTCTTCCATCAAAAGGATCTGGAAAATAAAGAACAAATAATTAGAACGAACATGGGTTTGGCGGTGACCGCTTCCAGTAGGTACAAAAGTAAACCGCTCTGTGTGCTTTTTAAATATTTGGCATCTCAGAAAAAGAAATCACCGTATCTTGGAATTCTCGGGACGTTTTTGGGACGCTTGGGACGTCCTTTATAGGTCTTTTGATGCTTTCATACGCTCTACTCAGAACAAAGCATTATCCATCAAGACACCTATAAATAAAGGATAATATATGGACTTGTTGACTATTTGAAGGGTGTTTGAAAAGCATACGTTGGTGATTAATTATCACCTGCTCAAGAAATGGTGTAGTTGTGGTGTAGTTCTGGCATAGGTTTTGTTGCGGACGAGTTGAAGACAGATAGAGACAAGTTGAGAAATGACAATCTCAAGAACGGCCCGTCAATAAAGGGAAAAGCTCGATTCTACAGTTGTTTTCAGGGTGAAAAATAAGAATCTTGAAAATCGCATTTCTCCGATTACAAATCACCTGCTCTGCCAACTGAGCTAAGCTGGCCCATTAAAGAAGATAGAGATTATGTAACAGTAAAACAAAAAGTCAAGATCCCTGCTGGGAGTCGGGGCGGTGAGATTCGAACTCACGACTCCTTGAACCCCATTCAAGTGCGCTGCCAGACTGCGCTACGCCCCGGAATCTAGAATTTACTAATAGTCAGAATGGGAAATTATCAGCATCCCGGCAGTCGGTCAAGATCGGTTATAAACCCGATGCCTTGCCGGAAATCACATATCTTAATCGGCGGGCCAAGAAGAAAGCTTACTTCTCGAAACGAATTACTTCACCATCAACTCTGGTTACGAACCTGGTTAAAATAACCCACCACTGGACGTACGATTCAACGGTAACATTGATCATCGCGTCTCCGCCGCGAGATTCAACAGCTTCGTCGACGGCGTCCCGAATCAAGTTCGCGCCGGTGATAGGAATAAAACCGAAGAGATATATCCTGCTGTCCGTTTCGACAACTCGGCCTAATTTTGAGTACTTACGTCCCTCAATGGGCGTTGTTGATGCAGCAATGCCGCCAGGCATCATTGCACAGCCGGCAATGAAAACGGCAACAAAAAGCATGAATACCGTTATACTCAGCAATTTCATTAACTTCATATGCGTCCCTCCTGTTTTTATTCTGCAAGTGTCTGGCAACATTATAACAATTTTATTATAATTGTGTCACGAGGAATCTAGCACTGAGGAATTTGCGCTGTAAGCGCAAATCCAAAGCCGTTCACTGCTATTTAACAATACAAATAATTGACAAAATGATTTTTTTCATTAAGATGCTCATTCGCGTCAGAAAGTTATAAGTCTTTCAGGAGAAATAAATGCGTTCTGTTATTAACCACCTTATCCAGCTTCAGGAATTATCTTTAATAAGAGACGAACAGAAAATCACCAAAGGCGGAAAACATCAGGAAGAACTTAACGCATCAATAAATGCCATGGTTTCAGGGCTTCCCGGGAGTATCCAGGACAGCTATGTGAAGCTTGCAAAAAAAGACCATCTTGTGGTTGTTCCAGTTTCTGAAGGAGTTTGTGCTATATGCAGGATGAAACTGCCGATAAGCCTGGTTCAAATTGTGCGAATTGGCAAAGAAATCCGTAGCTGTCCAAACTGCGCGCGTCTACTGTATTACCCTGAATCAGCACCTCGACATGTAGGCCGAAAACCACGCCGCAGTGAACCCCGAAAACCTGGAATATCCCGCTTTTCCTCACAGTTGCTCATGGTTCCTAAACTGGAATCGACGGATAAGGAAGGCGTTATCAACGAGTTGGCCTACAAAATGGAGGCCGAAGGATTTGTGAATAAGGCCGAAAAACTTGTTGAAGCTGCACTCCGCAGAGAGACAATACTCAGTACAGCCGTTGATCATGGACTGGCATTCCCTCATGCCCGCGGCGTGGAGGGCGGAGGGTTAACTCTTACACTTGGTATAAGCAAGAAAGGCATCGATTTTGACAGCCCGGATAAGGTGCTAACAAAATTAGTTTTCTTTATGGTCATTCCGACCGCCGCGAGTGCTTTTTATCTCAAACTTCTTGCAGGACTTACCGAAACGTTCATGAAAGCCGACGCGCGAAAGGCCATTATAACCGCTAAAGACCAGGAAAAGCTCTGGAAAACCCTTATAAAAGTCACGCGCGCTGCAATAAAATAGAGCGTATTGCGTGAAGCGTATCTCGTTTCGCCCCCTCGCCGTGTCACCGTTTCGCCGTGTCACTCTTCTTTAGTCTTTCCTTCAGCCCCGTTCGCCTGAGCCTGATCTCATTGTTGCGGATGGCGATATGTACTGCCTTGCTGGAACCAAGAAGACATGCCAGTTTTCGGCCACGTGTTAATGCAGTATAAAGAAGATTGCGCTGGAGTAGCTTGAAATGCTGCGTTGTCATAAGGATGACCACGGCCGGATATTCACTGCCCTGAGATTTATGTATTGAACATGCATATGCATGGATGAGTTCGTCAAGCTCACCGAAGTCAAAGGAAATATTACGTCCGTCAAATGAGACAACTATATTCTGATCTACAGGATCCACTTTAATAATTCGGCCAATGTCACCGTTGAATATCTCTTTGTCATAATTGTTGCGGATCTGCATGACACGGTCACCTAACCTGTATTTTCTGCCAAAACGCTGGACGTGCAAGCCGGAAGGATTCAGAGCATCCTGGAGAACAGCGTTAAGATTATCCGCCCCAAGCTGATTCCGGCGCATGGGTGTTAAAACCTGGATGTCGTTCATGGGGTTAAAGCCGAATTTATCGGGAATACGGTTGGCAACTATGTCTACCAGCTTTTTTATAACCAGATCAGGCTCTGAAGCTTCTATGAAATAAAAATCGGAGAAATCTTCTCCTTCAGTCATCTGAAGTTGTTCGCCATTATTGATGCGATGAGCGTTTTGAACAATTGAACCACCTGTGTCCTGACGAAATATGGTTTCAAGCTGGCGGCAGGGTACAGCTTCCGAATGAATCATGTCTCTCAACACATTGCCTGGGCCCACACTGGGAAGCTGATCAATGTCTCCTACAAGAATCAAGCAGGATTTGTCTGGTAATGCCAAGACAAAAGCATTCATAAGCAGAACATCTATCATAGATGCTTCGTCCAGGATAAATATATCGCCTTCAAGCGGATTAGAGGCGTTATGCTCGAAATGCCCTGTCTTCGGCATGAACTTAAGCATACGATGAATTGTTTTGGCTGTGTGTGATGTGGCTTCTTCCATGCGCTTGGCTGCCCTGCCTGTCGGCGCTGCAAGAGAGATGGTCAGTTTTCTTTTCTTAAATACATCTACAAGCGCTCGAATGATGGTTGTTTTACCAACACCCGGGCCCCCAGTGATAATGGAAACTCTCTCTGACAAGGCTGTTTTCAGCGCTTCTATCTGCATGGGCGCAAAGTTCATTTGCATATTCTTCTCCGCCCATGGAACAGCTTTTTCTACGATAATCGGCTTGAAATCAGGAGATGTTTTAAGCAACGTCTTTATCTTCCGGGCAATCCCTTTTTCGGCTTCACAGAGTTCATATAAATAAATCTTATTGTCTTCTTTTACAAGACTACCGCCTGCAACTTCATGGTTCAGAGCCTCAGCGAGAATTTCTGCGGGAATCTTTAATAAATCTTCACCCCGCAATATTAATTCGGGTTCAGTGCTGAAACAATGCCCTTCTTCTGTCATGGTTTTCAGCACATGAATCAGGCCGGCACGGGCGCGTATCTCAGATTTCTCAGGAACACCCACACTCATGGCTACGCCGTCGGCTGTCTTGAAACCGATACCCCAAATCTCTTCACAAAGCCGGTAAGGGTTCTCGGTAATCATGGCTATGGCATTATTGCCGTAATGACGATATATGCGGGCCGACTGTGCTGTACCAACCCCGTGGCCCTGAAGAAATATCATTATATCGCGCACCATCCGCTGCTCGTTCCAGGATTCTTTGATTAATTTGCGCCGTTTAGGTCCAATACCTTCGACCTCCTCAAGGCGTTTTGATTCCTTCTCAATAATCCTTAAGGTATCGTCACCAAAAGCTTTGACCAGCCGCTTGGCGTTTACCTTGCCGATTCCTTTAATCATGCCGCTGGCCAGATATCGCTCAATGCCTTTAGCGGATGTTGGAGCGATACAAACGAGGGTGTCGGACTGGAACTGAAAGCCGTGTTTTTTATGCCTGACCCATTTCCCTTCAGCCTTGAAATTTTCACCAACCCAAATGGCGGGACAGGAACCAACAACAGTGGCGTTGTCTTTTCGGCCTGCTATTTTTGCAGAACAGACCGTGTATCCGGTTGCGGCGGCATGAAAAACGATATTTTCCACAACCCCGGTGATCTGTTCTGTCTCGCCGTCATCCGAAGACGAATGGAATTTTTTAGTGTTTTCAGAAATTCTCATTTAGAAAAATTACTATAATATTGTTAACTACCGTAAAAAAGCACAAAAATCCGAGCTCGCTTGGGTCAGGCCATTGAATTTCCGCCCCGAATGCCCTCGTAAATTACAAGGCCCCTCCACAGGCGGGCAGGTAAACCGTTTGCATCGCAAACTCTTCGAAGCTATACTGATATTCCATGATACTTCAATTCATGTTTATAGCTCTAGGCTTTGTGCTCCTTATCAAAGGCGCCAACGTACTTGTTGACGGTTCCAGCTCTCTGGCAAAACGCTACGGGATATCCGATATTGTTATAGGTCTTACAATCGTTGCGATGGGAACTTCAGCGCCGGAACTGGTAGTCAGCGTTATAGCGGCAATTAAGGGAAACAGCGGAATAGCTATAGGCAATGTGATGGGAAGCAATATTGCCAACATCTGTCTTGTTATGGGGGGCGCGGGCATTATTATGCCGATGGTGATACGGAAAGAGACGGTAAAACAAGAAATCCCTTTCTGTTTTATCACAGCGGTCCTGCTGCTGATTGTACTTCTTTTCTTCAACAACCCGTTTCTGGTTTCCCGAATTGAAGCAATTGTTCTACTAGCATCTCTGGGCGTATATATTTTCTTTATGATGCGGTCCGCAAAAAAATCATCGATTGGTCCGATCAAAACAGAGTCTCTAGATCCCGCGGCAGCGGTAATAATGATTGCAGGCGGGCTTTTGGGTCTTATGCTCGGCGGTAACCTTATAGTCAAGAATGCCGTAGCCATAGCCGAAAAGCTTAATGTCAGTCAGGAAATGATCGGGCTTACGATTGTCGCTCTGGGCACCTCACTGCCAGAACTGGCAACGGCGATAGCGGCAGTATTAAAAAATAAGCCTGATATAGCGGTAGGGAATGTTGTGGGGTCCAACATTATCAATACGGGTCTTGTTCTCGGAACTGCTGCGGTAATAAATCCGATTACATCATCAAAAGAATTTCTTGCCGACAGCCTGATACTGGTTGCGGCGTCATTCGCAATATTTCTGTTCATGTTTACAGGAAAGAAAAATAAATTAGACAGATGGGAAGCGGTAATACTTCTGCTGGGCTATTTTGGCTATATGGCGTATGTGATCGGGAGAGGGTGATGGACAAATAGAACATCGAACATTGAACATCCAACGTTCAACATCGAAAGAAATCCTGGTTTCGAAGTTCAAAGTTCAGTGTTCAATGTTGGATGTTCAGATCGCTTCAAAATCGTTTTCGCTGAGCAAGATGGAGCACATCTCTAAGGTCTTCCACGCTTCCGGCTTTCATCCAGTTGTTTTCAAACTCTGGATCCTGCGCAATATGCGCAATTGCCGCAAGGGCCTTGAGATGATAACTCCGCTGGTCTTCGGTACCTATAAGAACAAAAACAGTGTTTATAGGAGGCAATTCCATGTCGGCCACCAGCCCTTCTACACAACGGACAAGCACAATGTCGAACTTCTTTTCGCCGGGGATAATTATATGCGGAACGGCCAGAGTAGGAGTTATAACAGTTGAAGAATCCCGCTCTCTTTCCCATAGCAGACGATATATTTCCTGTTCGCTTATTTTTATTCTTTCGCTGAGAGTTTCGGAAACACGCTTAAAGAGATCATCAAAATCAATACTTTCTTTTATATCAAGAACCTCACAATTCTTTACCAGTGTATCAAACTGATCCTCTACAATTTCGTCTCTTTCCATGATGATTTCTTTTAGTTCTTTTCTCAGAGTGCCTTTGGAAAGATGTCGTGAGACAAGTTTTTCGATAATATATATCAGGCCAGATTCTCGGGAGGTTCTTGGATGCGCGTATATGTAGTAAAATATAAGAGCGCCCACCAGAAAGATGACAGTGACCAACAATGGAAACAATCCGAATTCCAGCAGCAAGAACAGCGGGCCTATAATACCCGCAATCTGTATCCAGGGATAAAGAGGCGACTTGAATTGGGGCCGATAATTGGACATGCGGCTTTCGCGCATTACAATAACCGACACATTGTCAAGCATGAAGAGAATGATCATAAGCGTGGACGCAACTTCAACCAGATGATACAGGTCAAGAAAGACTATTACCAAAAGCATGAATAAACCTGTAAACAGTATCGAATAGTGCGGAGTGCCGAACTTCTTATTTATTTTACAGAAAAAGGGAGGCAGCAGATTATCTCGCGCCATGGCCAGGGGGCTTCGTGAAGCAGAGAGGATACCCGCGTTAGCAGTTGTAACAACCGCAAGAATACCTGCCAGTGATAACAGCGCCAAGCCCGTCTTCCCTGCAGCCGCTTTTGCTCCAAGCGCAATAGGTATATGAGTAGAACGCATAGTTTCAGGTTCCAGCAGGCCGATAGTTACGAAAACAACACCGCCGTAAAGCAGTCCGACCAGAAGCCAGGCGGCAAACATGGCGAGCGGAATGGTTTTGCCGGGATTACGCACTTCTTCCGCTACACTGGCAATTTTGGTCAGGCCTCCGTATGAAATAAAAATAAATCCCGCAGTTGAAAAAAGAGTCCCGATTTTTTCAGGTACAAACGGAGAAAATCTTTCAAGCTTCACACCTTTGAGTCCGGCTATGATATAAAACACCAGAATACCCATCAGGATAACGACCATAAAAGCCTGCGCGCGACCGGCCATTTTAACGCCCAGAATATTGAAGGTCATGAAAACCAGCAGAAAACCAATGGCGATCAATTTTACCATGTCATAAGACATATCGGGCATTATCACTTCAAAGAAGATTCCAAGACCAACCAGCGCAAACGCGCTTTTCATGCTGAGCGAAAACCACGAAGAAATCCCGCCCAGCGTTCCCATCGGCGCGCCAAGACTTCTGTCGATAAAGAAGTAAGTTCCTCCGGCTTTCGGCATTGCAGTTGTCAGTTCCGCCTTGCTCAGCATGGCAGGAAGAACAAAAAAAGCTGCAAGAATGTAAGATAAAAACACACCCGGCCCGCATTTAGCATAGGCCAGTGAAGGCAGAATAAAGAGTCCGGCCCCGATCATAGCACCGGCAGCAATGGAGAAAACATCCAGAAATCCAAGCTCTTTTCGAAGTTTTGTTTTCACAGTATTATCTCCAGACCATCATATGAAATTCGAATCGCATCAGGAAGATTTTTCTCCGTTTCCTCATGGTCAAGCTCATGGCACATGTGGATCAGATAAGATTGTTTTGCGCCTATTCGCTGAAGTAATCCAACGCTTTCCTGAACAGTCAGATGTGTTTTGTGCAGCGTATGTTTCAACGCGTCCAGAATCATAACGTCAGCGCCAACAAGCTTTTCCATTGTCTCGTCGGCTATTTCTCTGCAGTCGGGGAAGTAAGCCAGTTTCTTGCCTTCGGCCAGAAAAACAAAACCCAACGTCGGCTTGGGCCCATGTTTAACTTCAAGAGGAATTATATGAATCTTGCCAATATCAAATGGTCCTTTGATTTCTTTAAATTCAATACGCGGCCTGTAATGCCCGGGAACTTTCTCCGTGCCTATATAATCAAAAATGCGTTTCAAATCCACCAACGCTTCATCGTAAGCATAGGCTGGAATTACAGAGTCCTGCATCGTATTAAAACGTCGTATATCATCAAACCCGAATATATGGTCAGCATGCGAATGAGTGAATAAAACCGCGTCTACCCTTGGGATTTTATGTTCCAGCGCCTGTTCGCGAAAATCCGGGGTAGTATCAACAACTATATGAATACCTTCGGCCTCAAGATACAGACTTGTCCGGCGTCTCTTATTTCGTGGATCAGGCGACTTGCATACAGCGCAACCGCATCCGATCATGGGGACACCAACCGACGTACCCGTGCCTAGAAAAAGAATCTTCATAAGAGGATTATTAACCAGAGAGATTACGAAGAAAAGCAAAAACAAAGCCAACAGAAGTTTCTGTTGGCTTTATTCAAATTTCTCTTTTTATTGTCTAATTATAGACCAAGATATTTCTTTGCAATCATAGGCGCTATAACAAGAGCAACAACACTCATCAGCTTGATAAGAATGTTCAGGGACGGACCGGCGGTATCCTTGAATGGATCACCAACAGTATCACCCGTTACAGCTGCCTTGTGAGCCTCGGACCCTTTTCCGCCACACGCACCACCCTCGATATACTTTTTGGCATTATCCCATGCGCCGCCGGCATTAGACATAAACAAAGCCATCATCACGCCGGACACCGTAACACCGGCCAGCACCCCTCCAAGCATCTCCGGTCCGCCCCAGATTCCCACAGCCACTGGTGTTAATATTGCAATTAAACCAGGAATAACCATTTCTTTAATTGCAGCGGCGGTTGAGATATCAACACATTTTGCATAATCAGCTTTTGCTTTACCGTCAAGCAGTCCTGGAATTTCTTTGAACTGACGACGCACTTCTTCGATCATTGCAAAAGCCGCACGTCCAACTGCACCCATAGCAAACGATGAAAACAGGAACGGAAGCATAGCTCCAACAAATAGACCAATCATAACATTAGGATCTGTTACGTCGATCTGCATACGGGCTGCTGCTTCTGAAACGCCATTAGCCACACGTGTATTAAAGATAGTTTCACGAAAAGCGGCAAAGAGCGCAAGGGCTGTCAATGCGGCGGAACCTATAGCGAAACCTTTGCCGATCGCCGCAGTAGTGTTACCTACAGCATCAAGCTTATCTGTTCTCTTACGTACTTCAGGTCCAAGCCCAGCCATTTCAGCAAGACCACCGGCATTGTCGGCAATCGGGCCATAAGCATCAACTGCAAGCTGGATACCCGTGGTAGCGAGCATACCAAGCGCTGCAATTGCGATACCGTAAAGGCCTGCGAATTTAAACGCCACAAAGATTGCTGCACATATACAGAGAACCGGTAATGCTGTGGACATCATGCCGGTTCCAAGACCGGCAATGATGTTGGTTCCCGCGCCTGTTTCAGAAGCTTTAGCAATCTTCCGGGCAGGCCCCTTGTTCTCAGCAGTGTAATATTCGGTAAGCATGCCAATGGCTATTCCCGCAATCAAACCGGCAACAGTAGCCCAGAAAATACCTGCCGCCTGATAAACAACGCCGCCAAGCTCGAATGTAGGAGGCGCAAGTTTGAGAACCAGCGGATAAGTAAGCACGGCCATAACAATACCTGCTCCGAACGTACCGATATTAAGAGCCGTCTGTGGATTACCACCTTCCTTTGTTTTTACAAAGAAAGTTCCTATTATAGAAATAATGATACCTGCCCCGGCAATGGCGAGAGGTAATGTTACCAGTGCGACAGAACCCGCAGCAGCGCCAAGCACCATTGAACCGACAATCGAACCAACATATGATTCGAACAGGTCAGCGCCCATACCGGCAACGTCACCAACATTATCACCAACGTTATCAGCAATTGTTGCTGGATTTCTAGGATCGTCTTCAGGAATTCCCGCTTCTACTTTTCCAACAAGATCAGCACCAACATCAGCAGCCTTGGTATAAATACCACCGCCAACACGCGCAAAAAGAGCTATGGAAGAAGCACCCATCGCAAATCCGTTAAGAATAGGCAGAACAGTTGCCTTAAGAACATCAATTTCAGAACCAAACTTCCATGTATAAATAAGGAGAAGCGCTGAAAGACCAAGAATACCAAGTCCCACAACACACATTCCCATTACAGCGCCACCGGAGAATGCCACCTGCAATGCCTCCGAAAGACCTTTGCGTGCGCCATTGGTTGTACGCATGTTTGCCGCAGTTGCAATGCGCATACCGAAAAAACCGGCGATACCTGAACAAACCGCTCCAACAACAAATGACACCGCAACAAGCTTAATGTTACCTTCGTTTCCCCAGGCAAGAAGACCGGCTACAGCTATAACAAAAATACCCAGCACCTTATATTCACGAGAAAGAAACGCCATAGCGCCTTCACGAACCGCCGCGCCTATTTCCTGCATTTTATCTGTGCCGGGATCCTGCTTATTGACCCAGGCAGATTTCCACATCGCAAACGCAAGCGCTGCGACACCAGCGCCCAGTGATGCATATACAAGATTCAGATTCATATATATCTCCTGTTTAAAATTTGTTAAAAAATTAACACAAAAAAAGAAACACAAACCTACTGAAGTGTTATACCTTAATCAACAAAAAAGAGGCGAAGAAAAGAAAATATCCAATTTCAAGTGAGTAATTCCGGGGGATCCTGTAACTTGTAACCATCAGCATGACAGCGAGACGGGGTCTGCCTGACCCCAAGAGCGAGCCCAACTACGACGACAGGCTCTTCACATGCGCGCCAGCCGCTGAGGCCAGACCTGAAAGCGTGTAGCCGCCTTCAAGAGCAGAAACAATATGGCCACTCGCATATTTCTCGGCAATTTCTATCAGAATACCAGTAAGTTCAGCAAAATCTTTATCCGTTAACATGAGATTGCCGATAAGATCACCCGCTCTGGCGTCAAAACCGGCCGAGATAAAAACAAATTCAGGTTTAAATTTTACCATTGCCGGAACAAGCTTTTCTTTGAATGCACCCACAATTTCTTTCCTGCCGGAACCAGGCGGGAATGGGCAATTGAGTGTAAACCCTTTTCCTTTACCAATGCCTGTTTCGCCCGCCTGTCCTGTACCGGGATAACACGGCCATTGATGCGTGCTGAAATAAAATACCGAGGGATCATCGTAGAAAATTGCTTGTGTCCCGTTACCATGATGAACATCCCAGTCAACAATCAAGACCTTGCCGATTTTGTATTTTTTCTGAACATACCGGGCCCCTATCGCGATATTATTGAAAATGCAGAACCCCATTCCCATATCAGATGTCGCATGATGTCCCGGCGGACGAACGGCGCAAAAAGCATTCCTGACCGTGCCATCCATTACCTTGCCCACTGCCGTAATCACGCCTCCGGCTGCCATGAGGGCGACATCAAAAGATTTTTCGCTCAGATCAGTATCACCGGTACTGAGACATTTTATATCCGAAGCAACATCGCGTTTAACCAGATCAATATTTTTTTTTGGATGACATAACATAATTTCATCTTCTGCGGCCGCACGGGGTTTGACTTTCAATAATGTTTCTTCCGGAACAGCATCTTTAATCCCCTTCAGAACAGCATCATAGCGCTGTGGTGATTCCGGATGGCTCTGCCCGGGCTTATGCTCCTTATAGATCGGATCATAGATAATAGCCGTTTTTCCAGATGTCATGTGAATACTTTTCGTTTTGTTCATGCAATATGTGAGCCAAGCATTTCGCGGGCATGCGTAAGAGTCACACTGGTTAAATCCTTGCCGCCAAGCATACGGGCAACTTCCTCAACGCGTTCTTCGCCTTCCGTTAAACTGATACTGGTTCGTGTTCTTTTATCTCGAACTTCCTTGGCAACAATATAATGGCTTGTGCCCTGAACAGCAACCTGCGGAAGATGTGTTATACAAATAACCTGATGTTTTTTTGCAACCACGGCCAGCTTATCTCCAATAGCCATGCCCATTTCCCCGCCCACATTCGAGTCTATCTCGTCAAATACAAGTAACGGGATCCTGTCATGTTCCGCAAGAACCGACTTGGTCGCCAGCATCACCCGGGAGATTTCACCGCTTGACGCTATGACGCGTAAAGGCCTGAGTGATTCTCCAACATTAGGCGCGAACCCGAATTCTATCCGGTCAAGACCTGAAGGACACGGATCAATCTTTTCGAGCGCCACATTAAAAACCCCATGCTTAAACCCAAGATCACACAGTTGTTTTGTAATAGCCTTACCAAGTTTTTCGGCGGCCGAGCGTCTTTTTTTGCCAAGCTTATCTCCTGCAAGAAGAAGCTTCTTCATTATTTTCTCAATCTCTGAATCCAACTCCTCTATTTTTTCTCCCCTCGAAGAAAGATTATCCAGGCGTGCCTTTGTTTTGGCCAGAAACTCGTTAATTTCTTTTACAGAAGAACCGTATTTTCTTTTAAGTTTATGGATAAGAGCCATGCGATCTTCCAACCACTGCATGCGCTCAGGGTCAACTTCCAGGTTATGGACCCTGCCTGCAATACTCTTTGAAAGTTCCTGAATTTGAATATTGATGGAATCTGCTTCACTCTGCCATTCATCTGCGTCATCAAGTATTCCCTTCAGCTCACCCAATGACTTTCGCACAAAAAGCATGGTATTATATACTGAAGACTCATCTTCCATCAGAGAATTATTGGCGGACCCGGTCAACTCAAGAACACGCTGCGCGTTAGCCGCCAGGGTATGTTGCTGCTCCAATCCATCTTCGTCATCTTTATTAAATCCCGCATCTTCAATTTCTTTGACTTGAAAAGAAAGCATATCAATCTGCTGTTCAACATCATGGTCATCGCCATCTAACGCGCGGCGCTGATTTTCAAGATTGAGTTTATCGCGATATATCTTTTCGTATTCAACGCGTGACTCCTGCAAATTCGCAAAGGAATCAAGCAAATCCATCTGAAAATCCTGACTGAGCAGAGACTGATGATCATGCGGTCCATGCATATCCACAAGAAGATCGCC
>JBHORK010000199.1:0-2244 GCA_042565725.1 Verrucomicrobiota bacterium | reverse complement strand
TCGTTCGCTATAGATACCTCCGCTGTTCTTACTCCCGCTGCGGCGGGCACAAACCGAACTGTAAAGCTTGCGCTGTTTCCGGGTGTAACGGGTGTTGTCGGCTGGCTTGTTACTGTAAAGTCGGCGTCACCGCTCATCACAACCGCAGGTGTTCCTGTAAGGCTCAAGTCCAAAACACCGCTGTTGGTTATCACAAACACCTGATCCAATGGTTGACCTACAGCCACATCACCATATTCAGTGCCGTCTATCACGGCAGGCATATTGTCGCCATCTACTATCTCCTGTCCATCTCCGCTTACCGCTATCTCAGGGGCCGATATACTGCCCAAACCTTGTATATCAAATGTGTACGGGTTCTCATCGCTGTCATTATTGGCTATAGAAACAGTCGCAGATCTTGTGCCTGCCGTTGTCGGATCAAACTCCACCGTGAATGTCGTACTTGCTCCAGCCGCAACTGTACTGCTTCCAGGCTGGCTTGTTACCGTAAAGTCGTTCGTATGCCCGCTCAACTGTACGTCGGGTGTTCCTGTCAGGTTAAGCGCTGCGTTTCCACTGTTGGTTATTGTAAACGCACGGGTAACCCCACTGCCTCCTACAAATACATTGCCAAAATCAGTGTCGTCTGATGTTGATGGCGTAATATCATTATCTGTTATTTCTGTTCCATTTCCATATACGTCCATCTCTGGTTCTGCAACAGGAAGTTCGCCGTACACAACAACATCATCAATGTTCCAGCCGCAGTACTCTAATCTCCCGTCGGTGACTCCCTGCTGCCAGCGTAATTGAACCGTTGCCTGGTTATCCGCAACCGAAGAGATGTTTTTGTTCATTTCACGCCATGAACCGCCCGGCAGATTCACTCCAGGGTTACTCCAAATCTGCGACCAGGAAGAACCATTATTTGAAACGTGAACTCTGGCATAATCAGTCCCGTAAGGACCGTTTTGCGTGCCAAGCCAATAGCGAAACCTGACTTTCACCCCTGTATAACCTGAACAATCAATTGTCGGAGTCTTCGCATATTGGGCGCTCATGCTCGCCGGGTAATTTCCCGCAAGATTATACCCTATAACGGAACTGCCGGTGTATCCACTCAACGGATCTCTCATCCCAACACTGGCGCCACTTCCGCTAGGCACACCATAAGCCCATTGTCCGTCAAGAGTCCATCCTGGATTAGAGCCCATATTTGCCTGATAAATAATAGTTCCTGCAGCAAGTGTCACTGATTTCGAATCAGTTGTTGCTCCGCTGTTATCAAAGGCCTTGGCGTAGACCGTATGAGTTCCATTCGGCACACTTCCCCATGTACAAGTGTAAGGAGCCGTAGTGTCTTCTCCTTTTTTCAGGCTATCTACATAAAACTCAACTTTTGTAATTGTCCCATCCGGGTCGGATGCGCCTGCCGTCAGAGTAAAATTAGTGCCGGCAGGAACTATATCGTTTCTATTAACCGTAATGGCTGCCTGCGGCTTGATATTTCCATTAGGCGCAAATGTGATTTCAAGTTTGGGGCGCAGTGATGTGTTACCATGTTCGGAGGAAGCAAAACGGCATATTTCGTAATAAAAAGCGGCGCTGCTGTCTATATTGTTTCTCAACATGAACCCATAATTACTGGAAGGCGTATTTATCCATCCTTCAATAACCGATGTCGGAACCGTAAACGTAAGCCATGTTCCGGCGCTGAGAGAACCCCAACTGATAGCATCTTCAGGGGTTCCGTTAAAGGATATGCCGTCATTCCAGGTAGTACCCTCTGTCCAACTACTGGTAACTTTGTGAAGATTCACGTTTCCTGCCAACCCATGGCTTAGCTCATCAAGATACACATAAAGTTTGGCGGATGTTACTGTGCTTCCCGAAGGAATAGAGGATATATCGAACTTGGTCACCGCACGTGTGACCCTCCAGCAACTAGGTCAACCGGGGTTCCAGTGCCACAATTCTATGAGCGTAGAAGGCGTAGAGCCATAACTCTGGGTGTCCCGCGACCTGTTATAACCGCCGTGTCCAATGTAGGTATCTTCAGTGCCGGAATAACCGTTCACGCCTTCCTGAAACGTAACGGTATCTGCATGAATCATACAGACCGCCAGCATTAAAAAAACAACAATCGCTGCTATACAATTTTTCACGTCTTTATCTCTATTTTACAATATCTCAATTCGTAGGCGCCATTATTTTATAAAATATATTAGGCCAGTGATTACTGGCATCCGCATCAATCCACAC
>JBHORK010000198.1:0-2278 GCA_042565725.1 Verrucomicrobiota bacterium | reverse complement strand
ATCTCTGTCAAACCGACGGTTTTGCTTAAAGATTTCTTAAATCTTTACGGGTAACGTTTAAATGACCGTTTTCAAATTGCCGTCCGCGGCCATTTGGAATACGTGTCAATTTTCTTGTTGGCTGGTGTTAATATACACATCAACACTAACTACTTCGGCTTCAATTTTTGCAGAGGCAGGGTCATATCCGAGTTTAGGGGGCGAGGCGTCTTCCCTTCGCTTGAATTCATCCGGACGAGTAAAGTAACCACGATGCCCCGTTCCTTTTTTGACAAGATTCAATCCTTCCACCTGCGTGCTAAACATATCAAGGGTTGTCCCGTCTTTATCGCGAAATGTCAGCCGAATTGATACCTTCGACAAAATCTCATTCCCTGTATAATCCAAGGTTACCATGTATTTTTCTATCCCAGCTTTCGCACGTTCAATTTTTGTTATCGTGATCAGCTTAATTTCTTCAAGGCGCTGTTCGGCGGCTGCTCGCGTGAGCATTCTCTGAACAAGCGTGCTGAAAAGTTTCTCCAGTTTTGCTATGGGCTCAGTTGACTTTGAAATGGTGCTGGTAACAATTTCTATTTTACGATTCATGACCGATGGGAGAACAACACACACTGCTACACTCACTATCACGATAACTACCAACGGTTGATTCAAAAAACACCAGATTCTTTTCATCATGTTTATATCTCCTTCTCAGCCAACGTTAACTTCACCTTCAAAATTTGGCGCGCCAAATTTTGTAAGTGTGCAAGTTTTTGTTCGGCTATTTCTTTGATGTCCTAGCTTTTACAGCTGCTTTACACTTGGGTTTCTTAACTTTCTTCATCATTCTCTCCCGTTCGCGTATTGCAGTCTGTTTCTCAGCGTTCATCAAAACGCAATATTTCCCTTCCATCCGGCCCACAAGGCTGATTGGGTGATGGCTGTCCCCGGAATCGAGTGAAATGCGAACCTCAGAATCTAAGTCTGAAAAATTTGATATTTCTTCGATAAGCGACCGGATGGTTTTTCCACGGGTAACCCATTCAGGTTCTTTATTCACTTTATTCATAGTCTTTCTGCCGAACTTCGTGAATAACCTTCAAAAGTTTGCGCAGCTAACTTTTGTAAGGTTCATTCATCTTGTTGGGGTTGCTCCTTTACATATTTGTCGGCTATAGTTCGTAACGCATGAATTAATGGTGTGATGCGTTTTGTTTCTTCGGAAACTTGGTGATTTCTGTGGTCCGAAACAAAAAGAGTATCCAAATAAGCATTGGAATTCTTGCTGTTGAGTACCGCAATATGACCGCCCCAAGGTCCTGTTGAACCGGCGAGCCCAAGCGACAGGGCAGGCCCTGTTCTCTCTAAGAGTTCAATATCTTCCGCAAGGTCTGTAATGCTTTTAAGATCCTGTGCTGACAACATCTGGACTGTATGGCCAGGTGTGTTCGTGACGCCGGTGAGCAACCAAACGGCGAATGTGTGAAATATAGTGATATCCTCGCGATCTCCACTTGTTTCCGTGTAGTACGTTTGGCAACGTCCGCTAGGCTCAATCACGATGCAGCGATGAACAGTTTTGACGTTGTCTGGCTTCTGGTCAGGAGGAACGTGCCAGTATGATATTGATGCAAAGGCATTCTCGAACGACTTTCCGATTGAATCCAGAGATGTTGTTTTCGGCTTTGCTGATGTGCAGCCAGAAAGCGTCGCAAGAAGAAAAATTAGTGTAAGTAATTTATTCATTAATTTGTTTTACCCCAACGTCTAAACTCACACTGGAGCGTCTAGCGACTAGTGTGCAGTGCTTTGTTGGCACCACTTGTCGGCCACAGTTGTTTTTCTTCGTTGTCATTATAAACGGCGGTCACCCTGAAATCTCCTTTTGGTGTCCGCCGAAAGGCGAGTTCAGTATGGTCTATTCCTCCCATCCAGTCAAAGGAGATATAGTCCGGGCGTGATACACTGATTCGAAAGATTCGCAGCGCCTGCAAGTCCTCTGGGATGGGATCTGACGGATCATGCTCGCGGAGAAGCGTCTCGGCCCGAATGGTCCACGTTTGGATATCCTCAGGCGACAGAGAGTCCATGTACAACTTCCCCGCCTTCATTTGTGAGGAAACGTGCATCTCGAACTTTACCAGTTGGATTACGCCTAGTCCCAACCAGACAAGGAGAGGAAGTGTCACAACAGCAAGTGCAACCAGTATTCGCTTCGTATATCGTTTCATTCTTGTAGTGCCAACGTCGAGTTCATCGTTTTCGATTGAGCGAGAATCGCGAAATCGAAATACGA
>JBHORK010000197.1:0-2323 GCA_042565725.1 Verrucomicrobiota bacterium | reverse complement strand
ATTCCAGAGCATCAAGCGCATTCTGGTTTTACAACAATACGAAAAGGGAATGGACGGAGATAGATGTATTCGAAATATGCGGGGTAGGGAGCAAATGGAAGCATACATATAACATGGACCTGCACGTCTTTCACTCGCCAACCCAAAAGGAACACTGGTCAAGAAGCGAAAAATGGAAAGCACCATTTGATTTTGTCGATGATTATCATATCTATGCTCTGGAATGGAGTGAACTTATGATCAAATGGTATGTAGACGGCAAACTGATACGCAAAGCTAAGAACACGCATTGGCACCAGCCGCTGCATATGAATTTTGACAGTGAGGTTATGACAAATTGGTTCGGATTCCCGGCAAAGAAGGATCTGCCATCTACTTTCAGCATAGAGTATATCAGATCGTGGAAGAAATCGAATGACAGTTCAGAAACAGGAGTGCATATATCAAAGCAATTTTCGGAAGAGTGAGTATCTATGCATTTTTTGCGCTTGGCGGATGGATTGTTTTAATCGCCCCTTTCAAACGCGGAATCTTCCGGATTAATACCCTGATCTTTCTCACCCTGCTTCTCGCCGCGGGTATTGCATTAGCGGAGAATGTTCGCGAGATAGATTTACTCATTCAGAAGCTGGGCGCAACCAGCCACAAGGAAAGGCAGGATGCCTCCGCTGCTCTTCGGCAAATTGGCCAGCCGGCGCGTGAGGCGCTTGAGCGAGCAGCAAAAAGCGGTGACCCTGAGATCCAGATCAGGGCCAGAGATATCCTCCAAGATATAAAATACGGAATCAATCCGTCATGGCCCGAAGAGCTGTGCCTTAAAATACGCGGCTATGAGCAGCTTGATTCGAGCGCTAAGAAGCAATTGATTCATCATCTTTTCACTGACTATGGCAAACAAGCTATTCCGTTTTTACTAGATCGAGTCGAAAAGGGTGCGAATGACGACGCTGCCCTCGCGGTGGACCGGCTCAAGGATATGCCGGACCAGGACGCGGTATGGAAACAAATAGTTGAGCAAGTAAAGAAACCGGTTAACAAGTACGAGACCCGTCTGCTTGTCTACGCCTGCGAACGGTCCAATGATTTATCCAACATAGCGCATACTTTTGGGTGTGAGCATCTTGAGAATAACGGCAAAACAAAACTCACTAATCTGGCCGTGACGATCTTGCGTGAACAGTTGGGTCGGCGTAAATATAAAGAAGCAGAGAAACATGCCGATACCCTCGCTCAGGTTGCTGCCAACGAAGCACGGTTTCTGTACCTTCGGGCAATAGCGCTCTCAGCGCTTGATCGAAAGAGCGAAGCAGAGACAATAGGGGAGAAAGCATTATCGCTTAATCCCGATTCTGAAGGCAGTCATTATACCGCGGGGGAAATGCTTCTTGATCTGGGTCAGCTTCGCCTATCTGAAAAGGAATGGAAAAAAATCCTGGAAATTCCGCCGGTTGACGATGTTTACGACATAAACGCCTACATGCGGCTTGGTTCAATTTACGCGAAGTGCGAAATGTACACCAAAGCCGCGGACGCATTAGAAACGGGCCTGGCGAAGTACGAGAAGGCCAAGGCAACGCACAGCAGTGGTATGGGCATGATTGGAGGAAACACACTGAAAGAGAGAATAGCCTCTTTGCGCGAAAAAGCCCATGAAACTGACGGCGAGAAGAACCGCCGGATTCAGGACTCAGCCGCCGATGAGCTGACGATTACCATTACAACCAGCCTGAAAGACGCGGATCCAGACGACTTAGTCAAAGAACTACGCACAGTTACCGCCAGCACAACCATGAGGGTCCAGCCGCATGGGTTACGGCTTTTCGAGAAGACAAACGCCATTCTCAAGTACGATAGCCGGAAGGATGAGATTGCCATCCTTCTGAATGGTTCGCCATGCACGAAGCCAACCAAGTTTGTGTGTAAACAAGAGACAGAAAAGTTCGCGCTGAACAATCTCGATATGTGTTATATTTTCAAAGTTTATCGCGACACAGGAGCCGCTGAAAAAATCAAATCTTTCGAAAGGGATTACACGGTAACCATTACGCGCGGACCGGCGATTAGCGCGTGGAAGAATACTGTCATCACTGTGAATGACAAAGCGTATACGTGGAAAAAGCTTGCTGAAGGCGTGCCTTTTGATTTTCTGCCTGAGAAACTCAAGGTTAAGATCAAGGGCCTCACGCCGGCGGGTGAAGAGAAAACCATCAATAAGATTCTGGACCCCGAAGAGCTCATGCATGGTCAGGATAAAAAAAACAAACCAACCGCCGTCAAAATAAGAATCGATATTGGAATATAAAAATATTTCCTTTTATAGTCA
>JBHORK010000196.1:0-2342 GCA_042565725.1 Verrucomicrobiota bacterium | reverse complement strand
ATCGAGAAGAATAAAAAGATATAATTTATTGTATTTCTTAGAGTAATGGGGTGTTGGCGTAATGATTAATTTTTTTTCAATACTCCATCACTCCAATGCTCCATTATTTTGTGGGGCAAATAGATTTCTTGATATTTTATTTATATTGTTATTATTGATCGATTCCAGAAGATAAATAGCTCATGAAGCAGATAAATCTTAAAATAGATGGAGTAGATATTACTGTTCCGGAAGGCTTTACGGTCCTTGAGGCTGCACAGTCTGCGGGTATTTATATTCCCACTCTTTGCGCTGATAAAGATATGCTTCCGTATGGTGCGTGCCGAATATGCATTGTTAAAATCGAAGGGATGCGGGGCTTGCCAACGTCCTGCAGTACTGTGGCGGCGGATGGTATGGTTGTTCATAATGATACGGATGAGGTTAATGAACCACGGCGCATGATTTGTGAGATGCTGATTGCAGACCATCCAATGGTGTGTCTTTCCTGTGCCGCCAATCAAAGATGCGAACTGCAGACGGTGGCTTCATATCTAGGGGTTACGGAAAGCCGTTTGCGGAGGATGGTTCGGAAACATGTTCTTGATGAAAGCAATCCGTTTTTTGTTAGAGACCTCGAAAAATGTATTTTGTGCGGTAAATGCGTTCGCGCCTGCAGTGAACTGCGTAATGTTAATGCCATTGAAATAGTGGATCGCGGTTTCAATAGTCGTGTGTCGGCTTTCGCAGACATGCCTATAAGAGAGTCTGTATGCGTGTCGTGCGGAGAGTGTGTTGACCGCTGTCCTGTCGCCGCTCTTTGGACAAAGAGTGAGACTTTGCCGCCTGCAAGAGAAGTTAAGACCGTTTGTCCATATTGCGGCTGCGGCTGTAATCTAGTGTTAGGTGTTCGGGGTGGGCGTATAGTGAGCATCCGTGGTGATGCTGATCATCCGGTTAATAAAGGAAGTTTGTGCGTGAAAGGGCGGTTCGGACTGGATTTTGTTAATTCTAAAGATCGTCTTACCATGCCGCTTATCAAGCGAAACGGAAAATTTGAGGAAGCGGGATGGGAAGAGGCTTTGGCATTTGCCGCTGAGAAATTTGGCGAGATAAAGAAAAAGAACGGTCCTGATGCACTGGCCGGTCTTTCATCGGCCAAGTGTACGAATGAGGAGAATTATCTTTTTCAGAAATTTATTCGAGCTGGCATAGGCACAAACAATCTGGATCACTGTGCCAGGCTGTGCCATTCATCGACTGTTGCCGGTTTGGCGCAGAGTTTTGGCAGCGGGGCAATGACTAACTCGATTCATGAGTTTGAGCATGCGGACTGTATTTTTGTGATAGGTTCAAATACTACGGAGGCGCACCCGATTATCGGATTGCGGGTTAAGACTGCGGTTGTGAAGAATGGCGCGGACCTCATTATAGCTGATCCCAGGCGTATAGATCTGGTTCACTTTGCCGGGTTGCATATCAGGCAGCGTTCAGGAACAGATGTGGCGCTCATAAACGCCATGATGAATGTTATAATTTCCGAGGGCCTCTGTGATGATGATTTTATTGCGGCTCGAACCGAAGCGTTCAAAGAATTTAAGAAACTCTGGCAGGACAATCCTTGTCTCTGATATGCGCAACATACTCATCATAAAAATACTGCAAGGTACTCAAGACCGGATTCGGAGCCGTTTGGCCAAGACCGCATAATGCGCCCTTTTTCACCGCGTCCCCAACCTGCTTCAACAACTCCACATCTTCAGGCTTGGAATCACCGCGTGTAATAGCATTCAGTATAAGAAGAAGCTGTTTTGTTCCCAACCGGCAAGGCACACACTTGCCACAAGACTCATCCTGGGTAAAACAGAGAAAATACCTGGCAACATCCACCATGCATGTGTCTTCATCCATTACCACCAGGCCCCCTGACCCCATGATAGCCCCAACCTCAGCCAGCTTCTCGAAGTCAACGGGGATATCAAGCAAACTGGCAGGAATACACCCACCGGACGGCCCGCCAGATTGTACAGCTTTTATCTGCTTATCATCCGGAACGCCACCTCCAATATCAAAGACTATCTCCTTAAGGGAAATGCCCATAGGCACCTCAACTAAACCGGAATTCCTCACCTTGCCCACAAGACTGAACACCTTGGTTCCGCTACTCGTCGATGTGCCGATACCCGCATACCAGTCCGGCCCTTCATTGATAATTCTCGGTATGTTAGCCCAGGTCTCAACGTTATTTATATTTGAGGGTTTTCCAAACAGACCACTAATGGCTGGAAATGGTGGCCTGGTACGCGGCATGCCTCTCTTTCCTTCCACAGAAGCAATAAGGGCTGTTTCTTCTCCGCATACAA
>JBHORK010000195.1:0-2353 GCA_042565725.1 Verrucomicrobiota bacterium | reverse complement strand
TATACCGTACAACGAGCATGCTGGATGGCGTATGGAGTCCGGCAACCAATTACCCGCGCACCAACGCCAGCGGCACGAATGTGTGGGTTGATACTGAACTCTCCAATGACTGGTTGAATGTGTTTTATAAGATTATAGCGCCGACTAATTGACACTACACCCGGGCCGATTATAGACTGTTTGGCGAGTGTTTTTGTGTGAGATCCATATGGTACCAAACAGGCAGAGGATACACTGTAGAATGAAAAGAGCTTTTGTGCTTAGTCTTGCCATGGTGATGGGGGTTAATCTTTTCGCCGCCATTTACAGTCCGCAGGAAATCGTTCAGATGATAGCAACACAATCTCTCTCGCAAGTACATCAGTCCGTCGATATTAATTTTATATCCAATCCATCGAATACGGCGATTATCAAGGCTGCAATCTGGGATAAATATGTGAGTATGGAACTGACTAATTCAATACGTACACTTGAACATTCCAACAAACGAATTGATTTTGACTCTTACAGCATGAGATACGATTATTCTACCGTAGGCACCCGCCCGACAAACGGTTATTCCTTATATATCGCTTTGCATGGTGGCGGCGCCACTTCTACTTCCGTAAACGATTCTCAGTGGGAAATGATGAAGACGTACTATCTCACCGATGGTGTTACAAACGGAATATACCTTGCACCCAGAGGTATTAATGACACATGGAATCTGCATTCCAGACCACAGTCATACGTTATGTACGACAGAATAATTGAAAACATGATCCTATTTGAGAATATTGATCCGAACAGGGTTTATATACTGGGTTTTTCGGCTGGTGGAGATGGAACATACCAGATCTGCCCCCGCATGGCTGACCGCTGGGCGGCGGGCAATATGTCGGCCGGGCATCCAAACGGAATCTCAGGCAAGAATCTCTATCGTACGCCTTTTCTTCTCCAGGTAGGCGAGGTTGATACTGCATACAATCGTCATACTCAGGCGGCGCAGTTTCACGTTGCATTGAATGGGTTGCAGAGTAACGCGGTCGACGGTTATGTGCATGACTGCTACATTCATGTTGGAATGCCCCACAATTTTTTTGATAATCATCAAATAGGTCAAAATCAGCAAGTAATGCTTGATGCGGCAGAATGGCTGAACAACGGAGACTCGACAGCCCGGTCAGTGGATGCAAATGCTATTCGATGGCTCGACCAGCATGTGCGCGATCCGAAGCCGACACGATTGATCTGGGATTTAAATACCCGTGCGATGACACGCACCGGTATTGATTCTGGCGGTAATGATTTCTGGAGAACGCAAAGTAAAGTACATCAGTTTTACTGGCTCGATATCGGCACAAACACTTCTGAATATCCCCAGGGATCACAGGTTATTGCATCAATCTCCAATAATACGATTGTGGTAGAAGAGAGTGGCGATTATCTCAAGGTACTTGTGAGTGCCGACATGCTTGATGCTAACGACCAGATTTGTGTTGAAATCGGCGGTACTTCATTATGGTTTGAGGTCCTTGGCAATCTTTCAGGAATGGTCTCGACCATGATTGACAGAGGTGACCCGAATTATATCTTCGAGACAGATATCCAGTTGGCCAAATCTTCAGGCGAATGGGGAGCTATAGAGAACAGCTGGTCACGACGCGTTGGTGAAGCGGTGGCTCCTGAGGTGGCGGTAAGCGGGGATGGAGTAGAGATAGCGGACGGTGACGATTCTCCATATGCAGGAGACGGTACGGAATATGGTGGATTGATGGTAGACCAGACGAATGACCAGGTATTCGTGATAACCAACAGTGGTTCTACCAACCTGACACTGACCAGTACCCCGGTGGTGGCAATAAGCGGCGCTGCTGATTTTACAGTCACAAGCCAGCCGGCAACACCAATTGTTCCCGGTGGAAGCAGCGCTTTTACCGTGAGGTTTATGCCTCTGACTACCGGAGTAAGAACGGCCGAGGTATTTATAGCTAATGATGACGTTGATGAGAATCCATACACCTTTGCTATACGGGGAACAGGGCTTGATATACCCATCGTAGCCAACAGTACGCCAATGGATGTGAGTCCGTCCACTGCAACCCTGAACGGAATATTGGCAGATGGTGTTCAGGCCGATGTCTATGTGTACTGGGGTACAAACGATGGAGGGACGGACCCGGCGCAGTGGAGTAATACAGGTCTGCTTTCATCTGTAAATCAAGGCGGATTCACTTATCCTGTCAGCGGTCTGGATATGACCACAACGTACTACTATAATTTCTGCGCGACAAACGCGGCAGGCAGCGATTGGGCAACATCGGACAGCTTTACGACATTGTTCGAAGCGATGAGCTTCAAAGTTCAGCGCGGT
>JBHORK010000194.1:0-2367 GCA_042565725.1 Verrucomicrobiota bacterium | reverse complement strand
CGTCGTTTTGAGTCCGTGAGCCGATAGCTCTGGCCATTGGCCTCCAGAATATGAATCCTGTGTGTAAGTCGGTCGAGAAGAGCCCCTGTGAGTCGTTGAGACCCCAGCACCTCCGTCCAGTTTTCAAATGGGAGATTCGTGGTTAGAATCATGCTGGTGCGTTCATATGCCCTGGAAACGACCTCAAAGAGAAGCTCAGAGCCTGCCTTTGAGAACGGGATATAGCCAAGTTCATCCAGAACAATAAGGTCCAAACGTTCCAGTTGTCTGTTGAAACGCTCAAGCTGGCGTTCTTCTCGTCGTTCCAGCAGTGTGGTTACCAGCCCAGTAGTAGAAAAGAACCGGACTTTCCTACCTTGCTGACATGCAGAGAAAGCCAAGGCTGTTGCCAAATGGCTTTTGCCTGTTCCGCTGTTGCCTATCAATAGAATATTTTCATGTTGATCAATATAATCTCCTGTCATCAGCTCTCGGACAAGAACCTGATTAATGGATGGTTGTTCCTCGAATGTGAAACTATCGACTGTTTTAATTACAGGAAATTTTGCAGCCTTTATCCTTCGTTCTTTTGCCCTGATCTCCCTGTCATGGATTTCCCTTTCCATAAGTCTAAGAAGGAATGTCTCGTAACATGCCTGATCCTTCCGAGCAGCTTCTGAGAGCTTTTTGTATTCCCGTAAGATCGTAGGCAGCTTCAGCAACTTCAAGTAATGTTCTAATAGAACCGTGGATTTTCTGCTCATCGTTCACCTCCTGCCGCCAGGAGCTGGTTATACTGTCCTATATCGGAAGTGGAGACCTTCACGTGGCGCAAATGTTCACGGCCGTCCAGGTGGAAGACCGTCAAAGCCCATTCTTCTTTTGGAAACAAGAATTGAGCAATGGCATCCCTTGTCAGAGCGTTGATCCTCAATCCTTTTTCCACAGCTTTACCCACAGCAGATACAGAATGCTTCTCAAGCAGTCTTAAGACTCGTATATACTCACGTGTACCTTCACCATCATCTTCTGTCTCCAACCGATCACGCAACACCTTGAAACATTCCGGAAGATCCCAGCCCTGTAAAGGACGGGCATAATCTAAAGAACCGGGCTTCCGTTCCAGAAGAGGTAGATAATGAATAGGATTAAAATGGACATCTTCTTTACCCCAAAGCCGGGGATGCGAAGCGATCTGTTCTGTCAGGTAAGAGATATCAATCCGGTCCGTGTATCCTTTAACCACGACAGGGGACGAAGCACACCTGACAGGCACAGAATAATCGTTGCAGTCAAATCGCACCAGAGAGAGCGAGCTGCTGGTTGTTGAGACCTTGCGGCACGCCTCAAATGGATGATCTGGTAATTCCAGAAAGGTCGCCTTCTCTTCCTTGAGTAGTTCCGCTTTAGAGGCTTTCTTTCCTCGAACTCTTCGAGACAGCTCCTCCTGACAGCGTAATGTAAGCTGCTTGTTCAGGTCAGCCAGGTTGCGGATACGGGGAACCGGAACCATGTAGTTGCTTCGAGTGTAGCGGACCATGGACTCGACAACACCCTTCTCGTTGGGGCGTCTGACTCTGCAGAAATGATGCTCGAACAAATAGTGGCTTTGCAGTTGCAGAAAACCCTGTGTAAGCTTTCGTTCCCTGGGTGTTATTATACCGCCAACAATCACCCGTTCATTATCGTAGCTGATCCGCCACGGCACACCGCCAAAGAACGCAAATGCTCTGGCATGAGCCTCCCATACTACCTCTATGCATATCCGTTCAAATGCCTGCACGTATACAGCGTCTGAATACGGCAGACTCATCACAAAGAATATGATTTTTCTTAAGTGACCATTTTCGCAAACAAGGGCATGGCCAAAATCAACCTGCGCTTCACCCTGCAGGTGTATAAGCGGCATAAATACTTCCCGCTTCTTCTGCTTTATTGCACGAACAGCTTCCTTTATCTGCGTATAGCCACCTGTATACCCCTCTTTCCGCAATCGATCAAATATACGTTTTGCTGTATGGCGTTGCTTTTTGTGCGTTGACTCGTCAGTCTCTAGAATATGAGCGATTCGATCCTTAAAAGGACCTATCTTCGGCTTGGATCGCTCTTTGCTGAGTTGATAACCCGGCGGTATACTATTGTTAAGAATCTTCTCTAATGTCTTCCAGTGTATCCCTCTCTCTCGCAACACCTGCCGTTTAGGGATACCTTCCACCTTAACCTGACGTCTTATATCTTCCCACCATTCCATGTCTGCGTACACCCTTCCGCCTCCCTTCTTAAACTTGAGAAAAATCATCAGCTTCTCAAATTTAATCCAGAAGGTCTATTGGGTGCCGCACTTTTCAACCGCCGCTACACCGCCGCACTTTTCGACCGGCGTTTACA
>JBHORK010000193.1:0-2378 GCA_042565725.1 Verrucomicrobiota bacterium | reverse complement strand
CCATAAGAGATTTATCAAACTTGGGATCAATTGCCGCGCTGTTTACAAGCACATCAATTCGACCGAATTCGGTAACAACCGCGTCCACACAGGCCTGAGACGAATCTTCGTCCGTGACATCAAGAACCTGATCCAGCAATTCCGCTTTTGGATACATACCCCTGATATCATCAACGGCGCTTTCGATACGATTCTTATCATTATCCGCAATTACGACCTTCGCGCCGGCAGAAGCCAGGGCCCTGCATAATTCGCGCCCTAACAAGCCGCCACCCCCAGTGACTATTGCGACTTTCTCTGTAAGATCAAACAGCGTTCCATCATAACTGGCGGTTTTGTCTGTCATATATTAATAACCTCATGTCGCAGCAAAGATTCTTTAGCAGCTAATGCTATTCTCAGCACTTCAACGCCTTCAGTCAAAGGTATTTTTGATAACTTCTCTTCTTGAACAGACTGCAGGAAATCCTTCATAACAGCTACAAAAAGATCATTTCTCTCCCACTTTTCATCAATTCGTGATTCTTCCAATACTTTACCTTTTTGTTTTAATACCGCGTGGCCGGTATAATAATCCCATGTAATCTCACCTTTTTCCCCAATAATATTCATTTTTCTGACAGGGGGATCACGCCAATAATCCATGTGAAGATGAACGCACATATTATCCTTTGCATGCATGGAAATTAAAGCCGTATCTTCAACATTAATTTCAAGAGGCGTCAAATGACCTCCTTCCGCATAAACGCGATCAATACCTCCAAACAGCCAATACAGGTAATCTATTTCATGGATCAATGTCAGAATAACTCCACCGCCCATATCAGCACGTGCAGCGTAACTCTTGCGATAATCTTCCCATGGATGCCAGCCGGGCAAATATTCACCAACATCAATATGCGCTGATATCAAACATCCAATTCGATCGGCATCAAGCCATTGCTTTATAGCCTCAAGATTTTGATGAAATCTTAACTGACAGCCAACAGCAACAGACAAATTCTTGTCACACGCAAGTTCCATAATCTCATCCGTACCGTCCAATGTGTGAGAAACCGGTTTTTCCAGATAAACATGACATCCCGCTTCCAATGCTTTTTTTGCAAAAGGCACATGAAACGCCGAGGGATTGGCTATCACTACGGCGTCAGGACCTGAAGCCAACGCTTCATCGTAGTCCATGAATATTTCCAGTTTCTCTGCCTTGAGTTCAGCAGGCGGAGGAAGGTTTCTTGACCGGAACGCTGACAAGCGACCAATGCCCAGGTCATACAGGTTATTCAAGTGGCGTGTCCCTATAGAACCTAACCCTACCACCAACACATACATATCACTGTTTTTTTTAATACAAGTCATTTTGTAAAAGCAACTCCGCAATCTTCAGACTGAATGGATGATCAATATCTACAACAAACCGCTGCCCAAGAATATACGGCAGGATTTTGTCACCTGTCATCGAGTTCTTTTCCGCAATAGTTTTATGCCTGATAACATCTGCATAACCATTTTGCCAATACACTTCGGGCAATTTCTGGCGCGGCTGGTTGTACGGCTCCTGAATTCCTGCGTCCAATAACGGCTTAAGATAAGTGTTTTCTATGGTCCACATCTTGAATGGATTCTCTACAGGATTCGACACACATCGCACAGAATCAGCATCAGGATCATCTATCAACAACTGAACAGCCTCATCAACCTCTTTTACTCTGCGCAGTGGTGTAGTCGGCCTTAACTGAACCACAATCCCGGGAACATAATCCTCATTCTCATTTAACCATTTAAGCGCATGCTGGAAAACAGGCAGATCAGTTGTCGTATCACCCGCTAATTCTTCCGGACGCATAAAAGGAACTTCCGCACCTGACTCCCTGCTGATATCGGCTATTTTCTGTGAATCCGTGCTTACAACAACACGAGAAATCAATTCACTCTTCAGCGCAACCTCAATACTATAAGCTATAAGAGGCTTTCCTCCCATATCCACAATGTTTTTCATAGGGATGGATCGTGATCCACCACGTGCCGGAATCAAGGCCAATATATTCATTTAATCCCTTCCTTCTCAGGAGTCTGCTCGCTTCATCAATTACAAAGTTAAATCAAGATTAAGACTATAATCTTTTCCTTTTGTTTCACACTCAGTTCGGATATCATCCGTTTGAAAGTTTTCAAAAGACTATTCTGCTTTTTTGCGACAACTAATGCTTCAGCAACATTGGTTTACAGTAATAGCTCTTTAAATCTTTGAAAAACAGATCATATTATCCGTTTATTATATAACTAATGAAACTCGACAAAATAATTGCTATTGCAGGCATGCCAAGAAGCGGGAAAACCACCCTGTCCGAAGGTCTTGCCCAACATATTTCAATTGTCTT
>JBHORK010000192.1:0-2401 GCA_042565725.1 Verrucomicrobiota bacterium | reverse complement strand
ACTTTGCGTACTCGCAGGTGTTATTCCTCAGGCGGATGGGGCAGGGGACGAAGAAAAGGCTTTGCGTGATATTGCTATCGCGTCGGCCTCTGCGATGATAGAGGCGGTGGAAAATATGAAAATTGATCAGGGTCTCTCCCGGATAGCTGGTGTGTTACGTGAAGTAAGTCGGTATCTTGAAAAGAAACAGCCGTGGAATCTCGCGAAGAAAGGTGATATAATCCAGCTCGGAACAGTGCTTTATTATTCGGCGGAAAGCTTGAGGATAGTAAGTGGTCTGCTTTATCCGGTAATGCCGGCGAAGATGACTGAATTAAGAAAAGCTCTTGGCCTCTCTGGGGATGAACCTGATTATGACAGCCTGGGAGAGTGGGGTAAGCTTGAACAGGGAACAAACGTTGGGAAATCGATGAGTCTGTTTCCGAGAATAAAACAGGAGCCGGAAGTCAGGAGTCATAATTCAGAAGGCGGAAAACAAAAGCCGGGCAGGAAAGAGGAAATGGAGGGTGTGATGATGATTGAATATACTGATTTTGAAAAAGTCGAATTAAGGACGGCAAAAATCATTGAAGCCGAGAAGGTCGAAGGAGCCGATAGACTTTTACAGCTTCAAGTGGAAATAGGTGAAGAAAAAAGACAGATAGTTGCCGGTATAGCTCAGCATTATAAACCCGAGGATTTGGTCGGCAAAACCGTTGTTGTTGTTGCCAACCTGAAACCTGCGAAAATTCGCGGCGTAGAATCCAATGGAATGTTACTGGCTGCTTCAAGTGATGATGACTTGAGGCTGATTTCCGTTGATGGCGATATACCGAGCGGGGCAAAAGTAAAATAATCTAAGCAATTAAATATCCAATCCCGCAGGGCTGGATATTGGATATTCACATCTTTTTCCTGCAAATCATCCTCCAGCCTTCCGAAATAGCCTGAAACAACCCATATTTGCATTTTTCAATAAAATATCAAAAAACTTGTTGACATATGGTGGGTCAAAGTGTTGAATAGTGGGGTGAAGAAGGCTGTAATAGATCATAGTGAGTCATTGTTGGAGCGTGAAGTAACTGGATTGGGTGTATTTGTAGGTGAATTCGTTCATTCGCTGGATATCAAGAAACGATTTACCATTCCTTCAGTCTGGCGTGCACAGGCGGGTACCCCAAAGAGCCTTTATATACTTCCCGATTTTTATCACAAGTGTCTGAACGTGTTCCCCGCGGGAGAGATGGGGCGAAAATTGGAGAAACTACGTCGTCAATCAATGACCGATCAGAAAGCAATGGATTTTGCCAGTGTGCTCGGCGCGGCATCCGATCTTGTGCCTTGGGATACGCAGGGACGGATACGTATAAAGGACAAGTTGCTTAACTTTGCCAATATCAAGGATCGGGTGGTACTGGTAGGTGCGCTTGATAAGTTTCAATTGTGGACTCCTGAGGCAAGACCGGAAACGGGCGAAATAGATCAAAAGGCTTTGATAGAAGCAGGACGATACATTGATTTCTAATGTGGTACATATACCAGTTTTGCTTAATGAGGTTCTAAATCTTTTACAAATAAAAAAGGGCGGCACATATATTGACGGCACCGTGGGGAGTGGAGGTCATGCGTTGGCCATACTTGAGAGATTGGGGCCGGAAGGATTTTTGTTGGGAATAGATCGTGATGAAGAGGCGTTGGCGCGGGTTCAATCAAGACTGGCGGGGTTCAATGGACGGCATTTTCTTGCGCATGATAATTTCTCGTGCATGGCGGAGATTACTCGCAAAAGGGGGATTCAGCACGTTAATGGAATTCTTTTCTGTTTCTTCCCGGGCAGGTTTTACTACCTTTCTGTTAACCAGAGAAACTGCTGGTTTTTCTCCTTCCCAATTTCTTCCTCCCCCCTGCAGTGATTCCCATCGTCCAACATGCCGCTTGAAGAATTTCTTCACTATCCTGTCTTCCAGGCTATGAAACGAAATGACCGCCATCCGTCCACCCGGAACAAGTAAATTCAGTCCTGCAGAAAGTCCTTTTTCAAGTGAATCAAGTTCATTATTGACGGCTATTCTGAGAGCCTGAAATGCTTTTGTGGCAGGATGAATTCGTCCTCGCCTGCCGCCAACGGCTTTTTCTATTACTTCAGCAAGCCAAACCGTAGAATTCACCCGATTCTCCTTCCTCTCCTTTACAATAGCTTCAGCAATCTTTCTGCTTTTCCGTTCTTCGCCCAATTCATAAAAAATATCTGCTAATTCTGTTTCACTCATGGAGGCAATTATGTCTTCCGCGGTCTCCTTTTCAGACCTATTCATCCTCATGTCCAAAGGACCATTATTCGAAAAGCTGAATCCCCGCTCAGGATTGTTCAATTGCTCAGATGAAACTCCCAAATCCAAAAGAATTCCATTAACGTGCTGAA